>JBFJZQ010000371.1:0-3195 GCA_041622015.1 Oleiphilaceae bacterium | reverse complement strand
GTAGATAAACATCTAAACTCGCTTTGTGCGTGTCTTGTGCAAGTGCATGCCAAGTAAGCTGGGCACCGCTATAGTGACTAGCGCGATCATCCTCAATAAAACCGGCGTTCCCAAAATCGCTATGATCTTTGGATAGGTTGATATTCATGCTTAAACTCAACATGCTGGGCATCAATTCAAACGCGCCATCGAGACCGATATTCTGATTGATATAGTCGTAATCAAAGTCGGTTTCTGACTGAATACTCCATTGAATAAAACTATTGATACTCACTCGATTACTGGGAACCCACGATGCTTGTGCCCCCCAAATATGGGTTTCTAAATCGGAAGGGGGCACATACAAGGTCTCGATGCCTTGGATGATTTCACGGCTGTTATCTTCTTGCATAATGCGTTGATAACTTAGCCCCCATGCCCAATGTTCTTGGTTAAAATTCATCCCGATAATGGAATCGAGTGTTTGGTTATCCAGATCAAAACCGACCTTCAGTGAATCGCTTCGGCTTTGGCGATGATCCAGATAGCTTAAGTTGAGGTAGAAAGAGGGCGTGCCGAGGATTTTCCATAGCGACCGTGAAGGATCAATAGTGGGTTGATAGGACAGGTGGGTGGTGGCGCGTTGAAGTGTTTGTGTTGCGAAAGCTGGATTTTTGTCGAGGTTATTGTCTTCTTGGGAGAGTTCGACATCAAATGAAAAGCTCTGGATTCCCGCCTGAAAATACACTTGTGTCAGCGTTAAATCACCGGGTAAGGCCATATTGCCCAAACTGTAAAAATCTTTTCCGACTTCCTGATATTGGATATGGCCAGACCAATAATCTAAGGAACTGAACCAAGGTAAATATCCTGAACTTAGTTGGATCAGGGTTTGCAGTGCGTGATCCGTTTGGGCTGATGCACCAATATTCTCACCATCATGGTCAAAGTCGGATTGGGCATATTCAGCATGAAGCCATAAACTATCTTTCAGAAAATAAGAGTCGAGGGCAATATTCCAAGAGTCACCACCAAACACCGGGGCTTGTTGGTCTGTCGCATTGAGATCGGTTTTGCCCTCCACATAGCCCAGGGTGAGGCCTAAATAATTGTCAATTATTGCGGCACTAGCTTGCATACCGATGGCTTGATCTTCTGAATCATCGGCTAGCAGGTCGCCATCGTAGCGCGTTGTTGGATTCGCACGTACATCGAAGACCTGAAATTGATAGGCCTTATTAGCGGAACCGACCGAAGCCGCCAAACCCCGGCGCTGGAACGCGGAAAATAACAAGCTCTCTTTCTGGTAATGACCATCGCCAAGGGAAACTTCGCCTTCAAGGGTATCACTTTCATAACGACTGGCTAACTTAAATTGCGCCAAGGCCCATTCATTAAAGTTCTCGTCGTTTTCATTGACCGAATCGTATAAAGCCAGAATCTGCGACTCCATTTGCCAATGACCCATCGCGTTACTCGCTTGGGCGTCGATAGAGCCGGTGCTAGTTAGGGATGATTGATCTCCTTGATCAACATTTTTTTCATCTAAGCGATATAGAGGTGAAAATAGCGTGTTCAGTTTCCATTTAGGCTTAGCTGATGAGGTATCAGGCTTAACGATTATCATAGCGCTCAGCACTTGCTCAATATCCCCATTTGGCCAAAATAGCAGCACCTGCAAGCTGTGCTCGCCTGGGCCAATGGGCGTATCCAATGCAACATGCAAGCCCGCTTGGTCGAACTGGGCAAAGCTGGAAATATCATAACCGGCGAGTTCAACGGAGAGTATTGCTTCGCCACGTTCATCTTGTTCAGTGATTGAGGTGAGTGCAATATCGAAAGCAGTATCACCTGCGTTTAAGGCAACACCGTGAGAGTCTGCAAAAGCAGATAGGGAGGTCTGGGTGGAAAACAAAAAGAATAAAGCCAATGATAAGTAATTTTTGGGAGACAATGTAGGGCGTAGCAGACTGATTTTAATCATTGTTTTTCCCTTTTGTCGTGATATTTTTATTTTTTGATCCATACTTCTTAATTACGCGTTTTTCTATATAAACGCAAGATTCAACAGCAAGAAATGAAGAGAACTGCCTTTCTATTTGATTGGTCGTTAATTATTTTATCTTGGTTCATTTTTATATTGCACTTTATGTTTTTTGAAGACCTTAACGTAGGTCATAGCAAGTTAGTACCGGCATTTACTCGCTTATTCAGGTGTGTTACTTGATTCGACTTTTATACATAAGCCAAGCAATCACAGGAATTACGAGGGAGCAAATGCAGGAAATCCTCAGTTCTGCAAAACGGAATAACCCACTTGCAGGTATCACTGGGGTGCTAGTCCGCGGTGGCGGCCTGTTTATGCAAGTTTTGGAGGGGCCTGAACATAATGTGCTCCGTCAGTATGTCAAAATCCTAGACGACTCTAGGCATAAAGATTGCCGTATTCTTTTCATTTCACCGGCAAAGGAAAGGATATTTGATAAGTGGTCAATGGGTCTTATAGAGAGTGACCCCTTAGGGTTTCAGCACATCGCCGAGCTGCGGGCAAATCGTCTAGAGTCGGTGCAAGCAAAAGCATACACGGATATCATGCGTGAGTTTGTGCGTAATCTGAATGCCAAGAAATAGCTGGGCTAAAGATTTAGATATTTTGATAGGTAACATCACTCATCTATAGAAATATTGTGATCTTTCTTTATGAGGTTATTTTTTGTTTTGAAGTCAATCGTATCTCTAACTCAGCAAGAACTTATCGCCCAAGAGTAAGCTTGTCTTTATCGCGAAGCATAAATAACATCAAGCAGGCCGCCAACATGGGCCATGCGGCAAAGAATAACAAATGCGCGCCTTCAAACGGAGCCATATATTGCTTAAAAGAAGAGAGTGTCGATACCGCATGAAATACCAAGACAGCACCGTAGGTATATTTCTTGTGATAACCAGCGACAAACAGCACGAGTATAAGCATTTCAATTGTCGCGACGGCGTATATTACCGTCGTTTCAAGGCCCGAAATATAATAAAACTTCTCAAAGATTTTGGTCGCATGCCCCGGGTTAATAAACTTGTCTATGGTCCACATAAACATCACCAAGAAGATGCTTAAGCGAATAAACAAAAGTGAAATACTTAATTTTTTCTCAATGTTCATAATGGTTATATCCTGGAATATTAAAGTTTCTGAAATGCAGTGCTGAAAAAAAGAAATTTTAT
>JBFJZQ010000370.1:0-3197 GCA_041622015.1 Oleiphilaceae bacterium | reverse complement strand
GGTGGCAGGCTAAGGGACATGATTTAGTTACCCGTATTGCTGTTAATGTCAGCCCGAAGCAGTTCAGGCACGAATCGTTTGAAAGTGTGGTCATTTCAGCGCTCGAGTCGACAGCTATTTCCCCTGAATCATTGGAACTAGAAATTACTGAAAGTCTCTTGTTAGAAGATGTCCATGAAGTGTCTGTTAAAATGGTAAGATTAAGAAAATATGGCATTCACTTTTCTATTGATGACTTCGGAACTGGCTATTCTTCTCTGTCTTATATTAAACGCTTACCTATCCATAAAATTAAAATTGACCAAACCTTCGTGAGAGATCTATCAACAGACGAGGATGACGCTTGCATCGTTGAGTCGACCATCGCCATGGCTATTAAAATGAATTTAGCGGTTATTGCGGAAGGTGTAGAAACTAAAGAACAGGAAGCATTATTAAACACATTTGGCTGTCATGATTATCAAGGTTATTTATACAGTAAACCTTTACCGGCAAAAAAGTTTATTAAGATCGTAGAAAAATTAAATGCGGCTTATGGAAATGCTGACATTCCCAAGTAATAACGCATGCATACTTTCATTTACACGGGATCCTGTGGGATTAATATTTAATCATCTTATAAACTGATAATTTATTAAAACCACGCATAATTTCAGTTCCAAGTGGATTTGTTTTAATTCTTAGCTAATGTCTCTTGTTTCTATTCCCAAAAAGATAACTTTTTTGTCGGAGTCATGCACTTATCAGGATTTCCTTTGTGCTCGTTGCCAATAGTATTTAGTGAAACCAAAAATGGTCGCTTTCAACAAAAAGTAATAGGTATTTCAGCATTGATACAATAAACGCTTTATGCTCTTAGCCATGATTGAAAAACCAAGCCTACCAAGACAATTAAGCCAAACGCGAGAAAGCCATCAAGGTCAGCACTTGGACTGACTAAATTTGGGTAGGGTATTTGTACACTCTAGTCGAAACATGATTATCAAGAGGTCAGGTAGAATTCTGACTTTTACACAATACACCTAAGTAGAATAAATGAAGAATGCTTCCACCTACAAAATACAACGGTAAGTGGAAGTGTTCTAAATCCAGGTTGCAGTAGTCAAAGTTGTCTTAGCAAACGTTACGCTTTGGCAGAGGGCCTAGAAGAAACATCTTTATACCATCGTTTTAAATGGGGCTGATCCTCATTTATAGAGATCTGATTCACCCGATTAAAGTCCATCGCGCATAAGGCGGTGATGTCTGCAATACTAAACTGGTCACCATTTAAAAAGCTGTGTGTTTCCAAATGTTTGTTTAAATAGTGCATAAACTTATTCACTTGAGTACGGCATTCATCTCCCCACTCTTTAATCGGATTCATTCTGTCTTTGAAATAACCACTGGAATGTTGAAAGCACATACCTGTAGGCATAAGAAAATAAAACTCAACCCAACGTTGCCACATTTCGATTTGAGCCTTCTCAACAGGATTGCTTCCCATTAGTGGGGGCTTAGCTTGGGTTTCTTCGAAATAACGACAAATTGCTACGGTTTCATTGATGCAGGTGCCATCATCCAGTTCCAAAACAGGCACTTTCATAAGTGGATTCTTTTGTTTAAATTCCGTTGTCAGGTTTTCTCCTTTTTGCAGGTCCAGCTGAATAAACTCTATATTTTTAATTCCTTTTTCAGCTAAAAATATCCTGACTCTTCTTGGATTGGGTGCAATTTTCATCTCATAGATTTTCATAGATTGAGCCTGTTTGCCTATAGTGATGATAGTTGTTCTTTTTTCTGAATGATTGGTTAGTAATATATGTTTATCTGAATGATTGGTCAATAATGAGTTATAATTTATTAAGTTAAAGTTTGATGAAGACTTATTGGGAAAATCAAGTAATGGCTCGAAAGTTAGAATTTGATAAGGATGAAGCGCTTCAAAAAGCAATGCTGCTATTTTGGGAAAAGGGCTACGAGGCCACGAGTATGAAAGATCTCGTCCAGGCTATGGCTATCAACCGTTTTAGTATTTATAACACCTTTGGTGATAAAAAAGTCTTATTACTAATGTCGCTAAAGCACTACCGAGACCATGTTCTAGCAAAACTGATAGCGCCCCTTAAAGCAGATTTGCCCGCAGAGATTTGCCTAGAAAACTATTTTGATCGTATGAGCAAGCAGCTGAGCTCGGCTTCAGGTCGTTTGGGGTGTTTTATTCAGAAAACGGGTCAGAGCCATATTTCAAGCGAACCAGAAGTAGCAGATTTACTTCAGTCAATGCTGGGTGATTTGCGTTCTGCTTTACTCGATGTGCTGGCAAGAGTAAGAAAAGAGCAAGCATTTAAGATTGCTTATGAAGATGAAACTATGGCCGATTTCATCTTGTGTCAGTTGCAAGGCATGATTGTTTTAAGGCGGTCCGGAAAAAAATTGGCATTAGTTGAACGACAAATTGATTTATTGAAAACGACCGTGATGAGTTGGTAATAAGGTTTAACTTATTTCGTAGTAAGGATGCGTGTATCACCCAGTGAGCGCCAATCTGAAAGATAAATACTGCCAGCAGAGCGACTATTATCTGAATTGGCACCTTTTAGGTTTTCAACTTTTAGTAAATCTATTTGTAAGTCTCGGGACACGGCGATACCCCCATTTTCAATTTCACGCATTTCATGGTGCACATTACTGGTTTTGTAATTAATTTCACTGCTTGTCGAAAATATAGAAGCAGTACCTTTGGTTTGTTCGTTTAATTTTAAAATGGTCGTTTGTGCGTCTTTTGAGATCGTAAGATCATTATTTTGCGGTTCTTTAAATCTATCTTCTTCGATAGATAGTAGCGCTTTTAGGGTTATCGATTTTGTAGCTTCGCCTTCGTCAAAGCTTTCTGATTCCAGCTGAAGCTGAGTTGCATCTGTAGACTTCGAATCAGCTCCGTCAATTCTCAGGCCAGCTTGGCTTGCGCCAAATATATTTAATATATTGGAGCCTGTGGTCGCAGATACTACCTCTAAATCAGACTCAGTCATGGGTTGAATAGCAAGTACTGGGAATGACAAAAAACTGGTAATTACCAAGTGTTTTTTAAGCTTAGTCAGTGATCGGAAAGCCTGCGAGACGTTTAATGACATAAAAGAATACTCTGCGTACACCTGTTAACAAAGTACTCATTGTACTGAAATAGTCAAAAGTATGCATTACAAAGATAAATG
>JBFJZQ010000369.1:0-3201 GCA_041622015.1 Oleiphilaceae bacterium | reverse complement strand
CTGTTATATCACTACCTCTTTCTCTTAGTGGGGCGGGATGGATCGGAAATTGAGCTAAGCGAAAATATAAATCTTTACGGAGGAAGCCATGTTGAATGGCATCACTAGGGTCTCTGTTGGTCGCCGATATTAACTGGACATCAGCAATTTTTACTTTATCGCTGCCAACGGGTTTGAATTCTTTGGTTTCTAGTACACGTAGAAACTTAACTTGCATAGCCAAAGGCATTTCGGTGACTTCGTCTAAAAAGAGGGTGCCGCCCTTGGCTTTTTCGAAGACACCCGCACGATCACTATGAGCACCAGTGAATGCGCCTTTAACATGCCCAAATAGCTCGCTTTCGATAAGTTCCGGGCTAAGGGCGCCACAATTAATGGCAATGAAGGGTGCTTTAGCACGGGAGCTTGTCATGTGAATGGTATTGGCAATGAGCTCCTTGCCAACACCGCTTTCGCCGATAATCATGACTTTCGCTGAAGATCTTGCGGCTTTACGAATGACTCGATACAAACGATGCATGGGCTCTGAAGATCCTATTAACAGACCAAACTGGTCTAAATTACTTGTTGATGCTTCAGGGTTAGCATTATCGCGGCTGGAAAATTCAGAAAGAAGATCACTCAAAAGACTGTTAAGGATTGTGGTAGCAAAAGGCACACGAAAACGAAAACAAGCACCCATGGCGGTAATTTTATCAATGTATTCGTTAATGCCGCCATGAGAAAAGAAAATAAACTCGAGTTTGTCCAGAGAGGGACTTTCGACCAATAGTTGGTAATCTGATTTAGAAAAATAATCGCATTGAGCCATGACGATATCAAAATCTTGCTCATTGATAAGATCGATCCACTTTCGATTCTTCGGGCAATGATATAACTGAAAATGTTCTAATTCCGGCAAAGTGCTTAATTGATCAAGTATTTCTTGATCTTGCAGTTGAATTAACATTACCGGCTTTTTCATAAATATGTTCCATATATAAAGGTGTAAAAACGACAATATTAATAAGGGATTAAATATCAGGGGGTGCTTACAAATGGCTTCAAAAAATAATGCTTAGAATAGGTAAATTATTGATTGGTTGGGAAGTATATTCTTCAGCTGAATGAATGCCAAGTTAGACATATTAATTAATTGTTTAATTTACTTAATTAGTTTGGTGGTCAAGATGAATAAACTAAAAGAAGTGCCAGAGCCTGTGTTTAGTGGTTATCAAGATCACCTGCAGGAGGTACTCTCCATCTTCGAATTATTGAAAAAAAATAGTCTGTCTTTAAAAGGGCAGCATGATGATCCATCTGTTAATACCTTGATCAGTGAGTTATATGCGTCTGCAAATACGTGCGGTTTAATCTTGCTTGGTATGTTGGAATCGGAACATCAAAAAGTACAATGCCAACAGTTTCAGAATGAAACCTGCTCAGTAGAGTGTAGCTCCATAGAGGCACTGATGAGTGTATTTGGGCAAGCACTCATTAGTATTAAAAAACTGACTAAAATTACTCAGGATAAGGCTTTAATTCTTAAGCTATCTAATTCAATTGCATCTTTGCAGATTTTGTTTGATCGCTTAGGGGAACTAAAGCGAATTAAACGGCTTTAGAGTGTTAACTCTGTCGGTCGTTAACAAATACGGATCTTTTTGAGCTTATACATATTTATGCTTGTCGCGGTACTTATGCGCCGGGTATGAGCCAAGAATGCGAATATCCTTACCAAAAAAATTGAGTTCTTCCAAAGCATTCTTTACGGAAGATTGTTGGTGGTGTCCTGCAATATCGATATGAAAATGACTTGCCTCCATGGTGCCGCCATCCATGTAACTTTCCAGTTTAATCAAGTTTATGCCATTCGTCGCAAACCCTCCCAAGGCTTTATACAGTGCAGCGGGCATGTTGCGAACTGAAAATAAAATACTGGTGATGTAATGCTGATTTGCATCATAGCCTGCTTCCAAGGCATTTTTGGCGAGCACGATAAAACGCGTTGTGTTGCCAACAATATCCTGAAAATTCTCTGCTATCACATCTAAACCATATAGCTCAGCGGCTAGGGTAGAAGCAATTGCACCATGGCTACCGTAGAGTGAAATTGATTCTTTCTTACTTGCCAAGTCCTTGGCAGAGAGTGCGGTATCCAAGGCAACCAGTGGTGTGATATTTAAATCATCCAAGCGATGAAAACACTGTGCCAGAGCTTGAGGGTGAGATGACACCGTTTTGATTTGTTCAAGCTTGATGCTGGGAAGTGCAAGTAAACAATGGTTCACCGGTTCAAAATGTTCAGCAATGATATGTAAATGTGTTTTGGGTAGTAGGCGATAAATTTCTTCGACACGCCCCGCAGTCGAGTTTTCAAGTGGAATCATGGCAAAGTTAGCCTTGCCTTTTTCGACTAGTTGAATAGCTGTTTGGAAATTCTCGCAAGCAAGAGCCTGATACTCGGGAAAAACGGTGTTGCAGGCTAGATGTGAGTAGGCACCTTCTATACCTTGGTAAGCGACAGTAATAGCTGATTTTGGTTCTTTATTCATGGTGTATATTTCACGGTGCTATGCAGTTTAAAGAATTTGGATGATATTCGGGGTATTTTAGGTATCTAGAGTAAAGTATGCACTTTAAATTTTTATATAACAGGGCACTTAAAAGATGAGCTGGAACCAGCAATTTTAGCGAAGTACTATTTAAGGGACTTTTTCCTGCGAGGAAAAATCTTCTAAGTTTTCTTTCGTGATCAGTGTGACGGGGGTGTATATTTTTTGAGGGATACTATCATTATTTACTAAACTCAAAACACTTGAAACGCCTTTATAACCGATTTCATAGGGCTTTTGAATAAGCACACCACTAAGCTCTCCTGATTCAATGCTGTCTTTAAAACTGGGGTGAGAATCAAAACCGATTTGCACCATTAATTCTCCACCTGTTAATCTTTTTCTCATATTCAGCAAAGTTAACGTGGTAGATTCATTTGGTGTGAATATGCCGTCAATATCAGGATTGTCAGACAATATTTGATAAGCTTTTACGCTGGATTCAGACATATCTGTGCCCAGATATTCATCAATAGTAATGGTAAGACCCCTACGGCGAATCTCAGTAATAAAACCTTGTTCTCTTTTGGTCGTTGAATTGACCTGTTTATCAAATCTAAAAATCGCAATTTTTGCATTAGGCTTTAGTTGTTTAATAATACTTTTG
>JBFJZQ010000368.1:0-3205 GCA_041622015.1 Oleiphilaceae bacterium | reverse complement strand
CCCCGTGATTCTAGCTATTAATAAAGTCGATCAAAGCAAAGAAAAAAGTCGTTTATTGCCTCACATTGAAGCATTAGCTGAAAAATATGACTTTACTGAAATTATTCCTGTATCTGCAAAGCATGGTCATAACCTTACAGAACTCGAAACAATAATAGATAAATATCTCCCCGATAGCGTTCATTTTTTTCCTGAAGATCAAATTACCGACCGTACCCAACGCTTTCTTGCTGCTGAACTAGTTCGTGAAAAAATAATGCGTCAATTAGGCGCTGAATTGCCTTATTCTGTTACCGTAGAAATTGAAGAATTCAAACGACAGAAGCAAGTACTTCATATTAGTGCATTAATTCTTGTAGAAAGAAGCGGCCAGAAAAAAATTGTCATTGGAGAGAATGGTGAGCAAATAAAAATCATCGGACGTGATGCACGCAAAGATATGGAAAAACTCTTTGACAGCAAGATTATGCTTAATCTTTGGGTAAAAGTGAAAAGCGGTTGGTCTGATGATGAAAGGGCGTTAAAAAGTTTGGGTTATAGAGACGATCAGTGATTGTTTAAATGAGTCAGGTGAGTCAAGACGCCGTCTATATTTTAAATAGACGTGAGTACAAAGAGTCCAGTTTACTCTTGGAGATTATAAGTCCAAATTACGGACGTTTATCTGTTATTGCGAATGGTGCTCTTAAAGGTAAAAAAGGCTGGTCAGCCTTGTTACAGGTGTTTCAGCCTTTAATAATGATCTGGGCAGGAAAGTCTTCATTAAAGACATTGGTTTCTGTTGATGCTCCATCTCCAGCGCTTTCACTACATGGCCGTAGATTATTTTGTGCTTATTATCTAAATGAATTGGTTCTAAAGCTTCTTCCTCAAGATCAGGCTTCGACATCTAACTTATCAACTCTTTTTATTCATTATGCAAAATCACTCGAGGATCTATCGTCAAGTTCAGACCTTGAATTACCCCTGAGAGAATTTGAATATCATTTATTGTCGGATCTTGGGTTACTCCCTGACTTAGCCTATGATGTGGAAGGAAAATTAATTTTAGCGGATGATTGGTATAACTATATTCCCAATACGGGGTTTCAATTGACTCATCAAGTCCACGAATCTGGGTCTAATTATTTTTTGGGTATTTACCTGATTAAATTTGCTGATTTTTCTTTAGAAATGTACTCAGAAAAAGAGTATATGCTTCAAATTAAACGCTTAATGAGAAGTTTGATTCATGACCTTTTAGATGGTCAAGAGCTTAAGAGTCGAGCTTTGTTTCAATCCTATCAACCTTTTCGGAGTACCAAATGAGTCAAGTTTTACTTGGTGTGAATGTAGATCATGTTGCAACTTTAAGACAAGCTAGAGGAACAAGATACCCTGATCCAATTCTTGCAGCTTTGTTAGCAGAAGAGGCCGGTGCAGATGGTATTACGATTCACCCTAGAGAAGATCAACGGCATATCCAGGAAAGAGATGTGCTAATCTTAAAAGAAACATTACAGACACGCATGAATTTGGAAATGGCCGTTACAGAGCGGATGTTAAAATTAGCCGACAAGGTTCGCCCGCCTCATACCTGTTTAGTGCCTGAAAAAAGAGAGGAGTTAACTACCGAGGGCGGTTTGGACGTCATTTCCCAAGAGCCCAAGATTAAAGACGCATGCACACGTCTTGCAGAATATGGCTCGGAAGCTTCTTTGTTTATCGATGCCGACAAAAGTCAAATTGAGGCGGCTGTCCGTTGTGGTGCACCTGTGATAGAAATCCATACCGGTCACTATGCCGATGCAAGCGATCCGAGTGCACAGCAGAAAGAATTGGATAGAATAATCGAAGGTGTCCGGTTTGCTCGTTCTTTAGGTTTGATTGTCAATGCTGGTCATGGACTTCATTATCATAATACCCATCCAATTGCAGCTATCGATGGCATCAATGAACTCAATATTGGTCACTCTATTATCGCGAGAGCAGTTTTTACCGGCTTAAAAGAGGCGGTTAGGGAAATGAAACTCTTAATTGAGAAAGCATCCTCAAGAGCTTAATAGGGCTATTTCAGCATGATTAAGGGTATCGGCACAGATCTGGTTTCAGTTCAGCGAATTGAATGTGCTTTAGAAAGACATGGTGTGCGTTTTGCTGAGCGAATATTAGGTCCAGATGAAATCAAGGAATACCTGGCTCACCCAAGGCCTTCAAACTTTCTAGCTAAACGTTTTGCAACTAAAGAAGCCACGGTTAAAGCCTTGGGTACCGGTTTTACCAAGGGCATTAGTTGGAAGGATGTCCAGTTAGAGCATTTGCCTTCAGGGCAGCCTCAAGTCGTCTTATCAAATGCAGCGCTTGAGCTTTATCAGTCAAAAGGCTGTCAGCAAATATTACTGAGTTTGAGTGATGAAAAATTACTGGTGTCTGCATTTGTGATTATTGAATAATTTACTTTTTAGAGTTCACCTATTACCTTAAGGTTAAAACAAGGTAATAGGTAGCAAGTGATTAGAAGGTTAGTTTCAGGCCCAAAAAAGCACCACTCTCGAAAGTATGGTTTTTATCTAAGTCTTCAACGCCAACGTTTAAGTACCTGTAGCCTAAAGAGATGTCTGCGCTTTCAATTATTCGGTAGTTAGCTTGTAACCTGAAACGACGGAACTCATCAGAGTCGCCAAAAGCTAATACGTCAGGTGCGTAATGCAAGGCAGATTCTACTGAAACTCCTGGCGCCTCTGGAATATTAATGCGCACTGAACCACCAATTCCTATTGCTGAACCCTTAAAGTCTCCTTCTTTGAATAAATTTCCCGAAAAACCGATACCCACGGTTGTGGGCATATTGGCGATTGCTGTTTGGCCTTTAGTATGCAGATCAATATTCATAATATTGATGGCGTCATCTTCATCTTTATAGAAATAGCCAATACCGAACTGAGCATTTGAGTCTTCTTTTGATATAGCAAAGTTACCATGGATTGCATCATCGCTTATGCGTAAGTCGAACTCATTTGCTGTCACTGAAGTGCATAAAAGCGTTGAGCTGCCTAATATGGAGGCGATTAATAATCTTGTGTGTGACTGAAACATACTGCTAATTTATCCTTATTCGTTTAAAAGGTTGTTTGTAAGTTTGTTTGGAAAATTACATCCGGAATACTTCTGGGTCTTATATCTTCTATAATTACAAATTCAAAATGCGTTTTCGTGGTAAGTTTGT
>JBFJZQ010000367.1:0-3220 GCA_041622015.1 Oleiphilaceae bacterium | reverse complement strand
GTTAGTTGGCGATTTAAACAAAGGCTTGAATGCTATGTTCACGATGATGAACTACGAACGTTTGAGTGTCGGTATTCAGGGCTTAGGTGCTGCGGAACGTTCATATCAAAATGCAGTAGCTTATGCCCTTGACCGAATTCAAGGTCGTGCGGCAACTGGCCCTGTAAATAAAGACAAGCCTGCTGACCCGTTAATTGTTCATCCAGATATTCGTCGAATGTTGATGACTATGCGTGCTTATAACGAAGGTGGCCGAGCGTTTTCAACTTACGTTGCAAATAATTTGGATGTTTCAAAGTATTCCGATAACGCGGAAGAAAAGAAGAAAGCGGAATCAATGGTTGCCTTGTTAACACCCGTAGCGAAAGCCTACTTGACTGACAGAGCATTAGATTGCTGTATTATGGGTCAACAAGTATTTGGTGGTCACGGTTTTATTCGTGAATGGGGACAAGAGCAGCTTGTTCGTGATACGCGAATTACCCAAATCTATGAAGGAACAAACGGTATTCAATCATTAGATTTAATGGGGCGTAAAATCGCTGCCAATGGCGGACTGTTTTATGAGATTTTTGCTGAAGAAATCGCAGAATTCATTCAAGCAGAATCAGCGAATGCTGAAATTTCAGCTTTCATTGCACCTTTATCTGCTGCGCTTGAAAGGTTGAGTGATACAACAGAGTACGTTCTAAATACGTTCAAAGATGATGCCAATGCAATTGGTGCAGCGTCTGTAGAATATTTAGAGCTATTTGGTTTAACGGCTTACGCCTATATGTGGGCAAAAATGGCTAAGGTTGCGGCACCAAAAACAGCCGATGAGTTTTATGCTGCTAAGGTGAATACGGCTAAATTCTTCTTCAGCCGTCTATTGCCTAAGACTGTTTCATTAGCGGAATCAATTCGATCAGGTAGTGATGACATGATGAGCCTTACAGCTGATCAGTTTTAATCGATTGATAGCGTGTATAAGTTGAGATAGCTTTCTATTTCAACTTTCATCTACACTAAAGCCTCAATGAAAATTGGGGCTTTTTATTTTTCGCGCTTTCTTATTTGTACAGATTTTTGTTGTCAGGCTGATGTTTGAAACGGCGATGAACCCATAAATATTGTTCGGGCATTTTATTTACATAATGTTCGATAGTTTGGTTGACTCGGGTCGCATCGGCGAGGTCATCACGTGTTGGAAAGTCTGTTAAGGCTTCGCCAAATTCAATACGATATCGACCGCCCGGTAAGCGATAATGAGCAATAGGTATGACGACAGCACCACTCATTCTGGCAATTCTGGACGTCGCAGTGATTGTTGCGGCAGGTACACCGAAAAAAGGTGCGTATACGGCGTGTTTTGTACCATAGTCTTGATCTGGTGCATACCAAACGGCCCGTCCCGCTTTAAGGTGCTTTACCAAACCGCGTATATCATCACGATCAATATAGTGTTCAACCTCACTTCTGCTTTCTTTGATGACTTGGTCGAATACAGGGTTATTATTAGGCCGATAAACGACGCTAAACGGTCTTACTTTACCTAGCAGTCTGCTGCCTACATCGATGGTATTAAAGTGCATGCCAAGTAAGAGCACGCCTTTGCCTT
The DNA here is from genome assembly GCA_041622015.1 of Oleiphilaceae bacterium. Classification (GTDB taxonomy): domain Bacteria; phylum Pseudomonadota; class Gammaproteobacteria; order Pseudomonadales; family Oleiphilaceae; genus PZPK01. Next base: position 1,620 of record JBFJZQ010000367.1, on the reverse strand, counting down.
CACTTAATGGCAGTTCCATATTATCACGACCGACAATTTCGAGGCGTTTACCTAAATCAATACGTTTATTACTGAATGTGCCTGCCATTTCCGTTAAGGCTTCGCCCGCACTTAAAATGGTTTTCTTGGCTAAAACGGCTTGTTCTGCTGCGGATAAATGTGGAAAACACAAGCGTATATTGGTGAGAGCCGTATGCTTGCGGGAGCCGCCAATAAGCCAAAAAAGCCGACCAATACTTCTTCCAATGGCGAGCAGCATATTCCACGGTAACTGTCCTAATAGCCAGAAAAGACTGACACCAACCCAAGTCGGCCACCATGAAGGATGACGAAGCGAAAATGCTTGAGTTTGCTTTTCCATAACCTACAGTTTTTACCTTGAAATGAAGAGTGGTGATTTTAAAACTTGAAAGGAGCTAGAACAAGGTCAAGTTTTAGGCTGTGTGTAGTTGAATAAATTATTCAGATTTTCTAAAGGGCAGCCGTGTTTGTGTATAAGCGAAATAGTCGTCTATATACGGGGATTCATCTTTTAAAAATTGGTTAATGGCCTCGCGAAATTCAGGATGAACAATCCAGTGGTTTGAATAGGTATAATACGGTTCGAAGCCTCGTTGTAATTTATGCTCGCCTTGAACGCCAGGGTCAAAATAACGTAAACCATGCCGGATACAATATTCAATGCCCTGGTAATAACAAGCTTCAAAATGAAGAAATTCATCGCCTGAATAACTCCCCCAATAACGACCATAGAGGGAATTCTGGTCTTTAAGGTATAAAGCCGCTCCAAGCATTTCGTCATCTTTTGTTGCTGTTACCAGCATTAACTGGTTTGCCATGTTTTGTTTTAGACGGATAAAAAAGTCAGCACTTAAATAACCGCCATGACCACTTCGTTTTAAATAGGTCGCTTGATAAAACTGATAGAAATTTTGCCATTCTTTTTCAGTGATATCCGCACCTTCAATTTGTTTAAGTTGAATGCCTTGCTCGATGACACGACGACGTTCTTTTCGAATATTTTTTCGATGACGAGAATTACAAGTATTCAGAAAATCATCAAATGTGACATAGGATTTATTATTCCATTTAAAATGGACGGCGCGTCTTTGGCTTAATTGTTGTTGCGTGAATAGCTCAGATTGTCCTTTCTTGAGAAATAATGAATGCCATGAAGAATAATTAGATTCAGATAATGTCTGCTTGGCGTTCGTTGCAATAAAATCGAGTATGTCTTTTTCATCATAGCCAGGGTGAATTAATAACCGTGGCCCAGAGACCGGGGAGAAAGGAATAGCGCTGATAAGTTTAGGGTAGTAGTCAAACCCTACACGCTGATATGCCTCTGCCCACTGGAAGTCGAAAACATATTCGCCATAACTATGCTGTTTTATATAGCTAGGTAAAACAGCAATGACTTTGTTGTTTTCTCTAACGACTAAATGATGTGCTTTCCAGCCCGTCCTTTCTGAAATTGCACCACTTGTTTCCAGTGCATTTAAAAAAGCGTAGCTGGTGAAGGGGAAGTCGCTAGTGTTTAATGCTGCCCATTCACTTACCAATATATCGTTAATTGAATGGTTTATTTCAAACTGCATATTCTTTAGACTCGTTAAAACT
>JBFJZQ010000366.1:0-3250 GCA_041622015.1 Oleiphilaceae bacterium | reverse complement strand
GTGAGGGATAGATGCTCGCCCAGTTTTTTTAGAATATACGATAAACCTTCCAAATAAACTGGATGATCTTCAACCACGAGAAGCTTAAGCGCTTCTTGATGAGATGCGTGAAGCAAAGGCTGCATATGTGAATACTTTTTTATATTTATAGGTGTTTTATTTACCTTGTTATTATTAAAAATTAACTAGGCAAATAGCAAGTATTGGCTGCTTATAATATGAACAGGTTTGAAAAAACAGTGAATAATTTTGTGATGCTCCAAATATAACTTAAAAACTAGTTAAACATGGAGGATAGAGTTTAGTTTATTTTATAGCTTACGCTGACTGATCATGCTGTCAGTCGATGCGATGCGGTGCAAGTTTAATATGTAGCACTTGTCTGCCTGCTAGGACAATTTCGCCCTGGTAGCGATCCTCGCCATTGGCGGTGAAATCAAATTGATAAGTTCTGGATAAATAAAGCCGCCCCTTCGAATTGCGCACAGGTTTCAGTGACTTTAAGGCGACAGACTCATCTAATAAGGCTAAATCTAGGTTCTTACAGTATTTGGTGGCTTCGATCAGCGCAAGTTGCTTTAGGTCTCGGGCTCTTAACCAATACATGACGCCTAAGAATACCAGGGCAGTTAAAAAAATGGATCGAAGTGACATAACAATTTCTCTATCAAACGAATAAATTTATGTAAGCAAAGCCACCCTATCGGCACTGGCTGGTTGGGCGATAAAATTTTAAGTTTCAAAAAACCCTATTTTGGTTAAACCTGACTGGCTACTTCATTCTTAACTGATAATTCGCGAAACTTTTAGCAACGACTTCGCCATGAGTGTCTTTTATCTCGCCTTGAAGTACGAAATCGCATTTACCATGAACAGAGGCTTCGTTTTCTAAACGACTAAGTTCACTGGCTGAAAGTTCAAATTCGACGGTAACGTCTGTTTTGGCCATTTTGATAAACTCTATTTTTAAATCTCTTAAAATAGGAAAGAACCGATCATCAAAACTAAATACCGAAATAATACCGCCGGGCAGTTCTGCGACAGTGAAAAGCGCACCTGCATACATGGCATTGAAATGGTTGGTGTTGGATTTGAGTGGAATGAAGGCTTTGACATAACCCGGGCGAAAATCAATCACTTTAAAGCCATTGCGTGCTGCAAAAGGAATAGCTTGGCCTACGAATTGAGTTACCAGTTTTAAGGCGCTAGCGACCTTCAATTGGGAAAGTCGTGATTGGGTCGGTGAGTTTGTCACTGTATTGACCCAATTCTTCACAAGGCTTTTGATTTGTGTATTTAAAGAATTTAATTGACTATTAATGCTATTGATCACAGGTTTCATAAACGAGTTTCTCAAGTGTTTTGTGGCTGCAAGAGTAATGCCTAGGTTATCACTTTTCGACCTTAACACGAATTAATTCTAGGCAGATTGATAAATGTCGGTGCTTGCACTGGTTTTCATGTAATCTCTATGCTTTGAGCTATAGTTAAGTTGAATACTCGAAGGAAGTTAAAGGTTAAGTATGCTTGTCAAAGACATCATGAATGATAAGCCCTTGTATATAGAACAAGGTGTTTGTTTAAACGTCGCGATTCCATTAATGGTTGAGAAAGAAAGCTCCTGTTTGATTCTTGTAGAAGAAGGGCAGCCTGTTGGTATTATTACTGAGCGAGACATCACACGATTGGCCTCGCGTTTATTGCATGATCCTGGTCTTATCGATGCGCCTGCCGAGAACATCATGACGTCCAAGCCTATATGTGTTTATGCTGATAGTGCATTCAAAGAAGCATTGATGATGTCTCGAAGTCATCAATTGCGGCATTTACCTGTGGTGAACGACCGCTATGAGTTAGTCGGCATTGTGACGCAAGATATTCTTGTCGATTGTTATGTTCGTCTGATAGCAGAGCATGACCAATTAGAATCGAGTTTAGAAAACCTGAAACTGCTTTCCTTAGAAGATCCGTTGACAGGCGTGGGTAATCGTCGGGCTATGGAGGTCGAATTAAAGCATACCCAAGCCCAATCTGAGCGTCTTCAAAGCAGCTATGGCATTGCTTTATTAGATATCGACTTCTTCAAGAAATTTAATGATAAATACGGCCATCAGGCTGGAGATGAAGCTTTAAAGAAAGTCACAGCGTGTGCAAAAAACGCTTTACGAGATGCTGATCGATTTTTCCGATATGGCGGTGAAGAGTTTTTAATTTTAATGCCCGCAACAACCAGCGAGGAAGCCTTGATTTGTGCCGAGCGTGTAAGAGCCGAAATAGAGTCGATGGCGCTAGAAAATCATGATACTGAACGCGGTATTTTAACTGTTAGCCTGGGGGTCATTTCAACGGTAGCTGGCGACTGGCAATCTATGCTCAAAAAAGCGGATAAAGCTTTATATCAAGCAAAATCTAAGGGGAGAAATGCAGCGGTTCTTGTCGAGTGATATAAGCCTATCGACTGTTTAGTGTAGCGTAGTGCTTGGCGCTTATACGGTTTCTTCCACTTTCCTTTGACTTATAAAGCAGAGAATCTGCCATCGCAATTAAGTCTTGTGCTTCCGCCTCTTCTGGCGGCATCAAACTAACTAAGCCAAAGCTGGCAGTCACTCTTAAAGAGTGGCCGCTAGATACAATCGTGGTATTCTCGATTTTTAAGCGTAACTTTTCAGTTTGTGATTTTGCTTCTTCAAGGCCTTGTCCATATAGAATCGCTATAAATTCTTCACCCCCGTAGCGCGCAACAACATCTGTCTGGCGCTTATATTCAGCTTGCATCAGCTTTGCGACCTTGATCAAACAGTCATCGCCTGCGAGGTGGCCGTATTTATCATTCACTTTTTTGAAGAAGTCGAGATCCATCATCACGATCGATAAAGGCGTCATGTTTCGTCGGCTGTTCGCCAAACTAATTTCTAAAGCATGATCAAAAAACTTTCTATTAGACAGTTGTGTCAGTCCGTCTGTTTGGCTAATTAAGGCTAATTTCTCTTCACGTTCTCTAATGTTAAGTCGCATGTTGTCCATCGCTTCAGCGACTGCTGATAACTCATCGTGAGACACGATCTTTACCGGTTTATTGTATTTACCGGCAGAGAAGAAGGCTGCTGATTTAAGCAGCTCTCTTATTGTGATAGATATCGAATGGTAGAGACCAATCCCGAGATAGGTCAACAAAAGCACAATTAATAAGGCACTTAAGTAAAAGGTCCAGAGTTGTTTGCGGCTATTGTTATAATCCTGTTCAACTATC
>JBFJZQ010000365.1:0-3272 GCA_041622015.1 Oleiphilaceae bacterium | reverse complement strand
GGGTTGCGCATATAAACCTAGATGGTTCATTTATTAAAGCCAATTCAAAGTTTCTTGAGATTTTTGCTTGTCAGGGTATGGATCAAAAAAAATTGAACTTTATTCAACTTTGTGATCCTGAAGATCGTGAGCTATTAGCCTCTCTAACTCGTGAACTTATTGAAACACCAGAAACCACTCTTCATGTTGAAAAGCGTTTTAGACGGTTCGGTAATGAAGTTTTTTGGGCGGAACTGACGGTTTCCTATGCGACATCATCCACCGCTGATTCACCGGCATATTTTATTGTCATTCTAGATGATGTAAGCCAGAGAAAGTTGATGGAAAATAACTTGTCTGAGTCAAATTTAGCCTTGGAACGTTTTGCCTATTCCGCATCCCATGATTTACAAGAACCTCTTCGAAAAATTAGCGCTTTTTCAGGTGCCTTAGAGCATCGTCTGAAAGAGACCACAAAGGATCCGGAAATTATTTTTCAGCTAGAACGTATTTGTGATGCTTCTATACGCATGGGAAACATGATAGATAATTTATTAAAGCTGTCCCGAGCTACGAGTGCAACGTTAATGATACAGTCAGTGAGTTTGTCTTCCCTTATCGTTCAAGCTTTGGATGATTTATCGTCAAAAGTTACTCAGTTAGATATGAGCCTATATTTAACGCAAGATACAATCATTGATGTGGATGTAAATACCTTTGGCCAAGTTATTCGTAATTTAGTCAGTAATAGTATTGCCTACAGGGATGGATCAAGAAGGCTGGAGATCACCATAGATTGTCATAATTTTGAAAAGTATGTGAGCTTAAACTATCGCGATAATGGTATCGGCTTCTCTCCTGATAAAGCAGAAGTTATATTCGAGCCTTTCAGGCGTTTAGTCAGTAGAGATATACCAGGTACGGGCATGGGTTTGACCATTTGTAGACAGGTCATGAAGGCACATAAAGGCCGAATTTATGCTCGAGCACCAGAGCAGGGGGCTGAATTTCTACTTGAAGTTCCAAAAGGTACCAAGCTATGAGCTTAGTTAACAAATCTAAGCCGATCATATTCCTAATTGAAGATGATCTTGATGATCAATATATGTTTAAAATGGTGCTGAAAACGCTGAATTTAGAGGCTGATGTGGTGACATTTGAAGATGGGCTTTCGGCATATCAGACGCTTTCTACTGTGTGTACGATGGATAATGAACTCTCCCAGAGGAACTTGCCTGATCTCATTCTGTTAGACTTGAATTTGCCAATATGGGACGGCAAAAAAACATTAGCTGTTTTAAAAAAAGATCAGCGCTTGAAATCGATTCCTGTCATCATCTATACCACCTCAAAATCAGAATATGATATCGCTGATTGTTATGAATTGGGAGCGAATAGCTTTATTTCAAAAGCAGCGGGCTATGGAATGTTACAAAATCAAATAAAAAATATGTTTACTTATTGGTTTACGACTGTGTTGTTATGAATTTATTTTAGTCAAAAGGCCCTGTTAAGACTGGCGTTTCCAAGTGCTGGTACTAAACTGTTCTATATGGTTTTTAATTGGATCGATGGCTTATATATCAACAGAATAATAGGCTCCTAAAAATTGCAATAAATGTATGGCACTGCTGGTGCAATAGATTAAAGGATGGAAGATGGTATGTATCAAGATGGATCTGCTATTTTTGTGCAACAACATATTACAGAGATAATTAAAATTCTTATCGTGGAAGATGATCCCGATGATGTTTATTTGATTAAAGAATATCTGAATGCAGATATACATAGAAAATATGAATTTACCAATGTAACCAGTCTCAGTGCAGCAATCAAAGAAGTAGAAAAGTGTAGTAACGATGTGGTCTTACTGGACCTTGGTTTGCCAGATTCAAACGGTCTAGAAACCTTGGATGCATTGATAAAAATAAACCATGTTACACCTATTGTGGTGTTAACGGGTGTGGATGATGAGGTATTAGGTGAAAAAGCCATTCATTTGGGGGCGGAAGATTATCTACCCAAAAAAATTGCCAATACGATGCTTCTATCCCGATCGATTACTTATTCCATTGAAAGGCATAGGTTGCTCTTAGAGATTAAGCGTAAGGCAGAGCTTGATCCGTTAACAGAACTTCCTAATAGAGCGATGATTTACGATAAGCTGGACTTCATGATTCAACAAAGTGAACGCTCCGGTCAGGACTTTTCCCTAGTGATGCTGGATTTTGATAAGTTTAAACAAATCAACGATACCTTAGGGCATCGATTTGGTGATCGCTTATTACAAGCCTTTGCGATAAGGCTTTCTACACTTATGCGTAAATCTGATTATGTTTCACGCTATGGTGGTGATGAATTTTTGATGATTGTGTCTAACTATCAAAGCGATGAAGAATTAAAAGACTTGATGCTAAGAAAACAAGTTCAATTATGTAAGCCCTATCAAATTGATATTGATGGGAAAACGATAGAGCAGAGCATCGATATAAGCTTTGGCATAATGAAGTGGTCGCAAGGCTTGAGTGCGAGTCAAATGCTAGAGCGGGCTGATCAAGCTATGTATAGATCAAAACGAAATATGGTTTCTGCACTGACTTTTTATTAAGAATAATTGTTTAAATGGTTTAGCTACCCTAAGTGATTTCTTAGGGTAGCTAACGCAGCCAGATGTTAGCAGCAACTGCCGCCAGACGTATCATTCACCATTATGGCAGGTTCAAAGGGAATAATGCTTCCGCAACCTTCAAAAATCCCATAATGGGTATTCCAGTTACCAATAAACTCGAAATAATCTTTAAAGCGAGTTTCATTGAGCATTCTCCAGGTGTTACCGCAAACAGGGAAGACCTTACCTTTCTGAATGAAATGATGTTTGTCTAACATAAAGGCGTTTTCAGAGTGTGCGATACCGCCCTTATAAATAACAGCTTGACCATAATCTTCACAGCTCGGTTCTAGGCCTTCAATTTTGAACAGACGATAGGTTGCAGAATAAAATTCAATATGGCCGATCTTAGCTTCTACAGCGGCATTTTCTATCGTGATGATATCGTCTTCGACCAGTCGTGGGTCATTGAATCCAGCTTTTTTAGCAAGATTCTCGAAGTCGTTCCAATATAACGCGCCACTTAAGCACTCACCGTATAAAACCGGGTCATTTACAAGTTCAGTAGGAATACGCTTATTTGAATAAACATCCGAGAAATACAATTCTCCACCGGGTTTGAGTAAGCGGTAAGCTTGACGTAACACGGCTTCTTTATCAGGTGAAAGGTTGATAACACAGTTAG
>JBFJZQ010000364.1:0-3292 GCA_041622015.1 Oleiphilaceae bacterium | reverse complement strand
GATCTTATAAATAGCACCTAAAGATATTAATGGCACGGCTAATTTAAGACCCGCGACAGAAAAGATTAGACATTCAAAACGACTATTAGCCCATTCTGGGCGACCCGTTTTTTGTGGCGCCAATTGAGATATAGCGGTTTCTTTGCCAGTTAGTTTAAGGCTTGTGTCAGACTTACCAAGAGTTTCAACGATGCTCTTTTTAATTACTGGCTTTTCTGCCACCGTGGGTGTTGCAATAACAGCAGGCTTGATGGCGATCACTGGTTCAGCAGAGACTTTTTTAATTAAAGTTTGGCTTGAGACCTTAACTTCAGTTTTCGCTAGCAGTTTTAATTTTGCTTCTAAACGCTGTTTTTGTTCTGTAGAAAGTTTCGATTGTTGTTTTTCTAATAAAGCCAGTGCCGTTTTTGCATCTAGTTTTGGTTTAACTTTACTAGCTTGCGTCTTCGTTTCAATTTTGACTGTTTTAGCTTCAGTTTCTAGCTTAGATTCAGTTTCCACCTTAGCTTCACTTAAAACTCTTGATTCAGTTATCGTCTTAGGTTCAGTGTCCGTTTTAATTTTAACAGGAGCTAGTTTGGGAAACGCGGCAGGTATGATTAAAGGCGATATTCTTCCAGTCTTTAATTCCGGTTCATCATAATTTGGCGCAGTAAAATTCAGGGTTTGTTTTTGGCGTTTTGCTTGAGTATTTGGAGCCTCATTCTGGAACCGACTATTTTCAGTTGATTTTGAAGGTTGATTTTCTGCTTTTAAATTATGTGGAGCTGAACTGAGAGCAGCCTCATTTTTTTCTGAAGATGGATCTGTAGTAAACTTATTCAACGGGTCTTCTTCTGAGGAACCAAACATATCCGCAAAATAGTCATTCATTGCAGACTGAGGTGTAACAGTCTCAATTTGAGACTCTTGATTTCTCGGTTTATCTTCAAACTTCATGATAAACCTCCTGTATAGAAGCGTATAATTTCTGTCTTTCGATACTGAAAATATTTTATATCAGCCTCAGTATAGTCTTGAGCAAACAGTTTTTCTTGGCGAACAGCCTCCCACCAACGAATGTTCAAGCTAGTCTGAACAAATAAATCCTTTTTCGTTTTATGCGTCCCGCTATCATTGTCTTGAAAAACCATGACTCAGTGCACTTAAGAATGTGTGCCAGTCATTTCTTTTAAGTTTTCTAACAATTTTTTATACGCTCTAACACCATGGGTATCCTTATCATACGCCGATGGCACTAAGCCATTCATACTGGCATCTCTGAATTTGGTATCAATAGGAATCGCATATTTCCAAACATCATCCCCCCAGGTTCCTTTAATCGTTCTTAAGCTTTGCATGGATGCCTGGGTTCTACGATCAAACATGGTAGGCAATATTAAATGACGCAGGTTACTTTTCTGGGAACGAATAACCATTCCTAAAGTATTCATCATGCGCTCTAGACCTTTTATTGCAAGAAATTCTGTTTGCACAGGTACTATCAATTGCTGGCTGGCAGCTAAGGAGTTAATCATCAATACACCTAAAGAAGGTGAGTTGTCGATTAATACATAATCATATTGATCCCATAACATCGCTAAAGTTTTAGAGATTATTAAGCCCATACCTTCAACACCAACCATGCGACGCTCTAAAGTTGCTAAGGCAGTCGACGCAGGCATTAAGTCCAGGCCTTCACAAGATGTAGAAGTAATAAGCTGCTCAGGCAAACCATCAGGCACTTTTCCTTGATGCATAAATAAATCAAACGCACTTTGTTCAATGGTATCTGGATCATATTTAAAGTAACTGGTTAATGAACCATGAGGATCCAAATCCATCACAAGAACTCTGTTGCCTTCTTGAGCTAATAAACCAGCTAACGACACAACACTCGTCGTTTTTCCAACACCACCCTTTTGATTAGCTACGCCCCAAATTCTCACTTGCTCACCTCTATATTGACAATTTTTTATATTGTCTTACTTATTTTTAGCACGCCACGGTATTCGTGAATCAAGCTCGTTCAATCATTTCATATTACTTGACTAAATCTTAAACCGGCCAACTTTGTAGAAACCAAGGAATAAATTTGCCGAAAATTCGTCAAAAACACTATTATTAGTTTTTAATAGCACATGCTATGCCACGATAAAAAAACAACAAGAATTAATTCAGAAACACATTTTTAGCTTAGGTCTAAATTGACTGGTTTGCGGAAATGAAGAGCTGGAGTATAGTTTAATTCATCAAGCTTTGACGAATATCTTTACTTTTTGAGACTAACAAAACGACTCGCCTATTTTTACGACGCCCCTGAGGCGTATCGTTACGAACTACAGGCTGGAACTCACCATAACCCATTGCACCCATCCTGTTTGGAGAAACACCCTCTAAGGCAAGATAACGCACCACAGAGGCTGCTCTTGCAGCAGATAACTCCCAATTAGACGGGAATGCTGCACTTCTGATCGGAATATTATCAGTATGACCTTCTACTAACATCGCATTATCGTGACTTTTCATAATGCGCGCTATTTTTTCAATTATGGGTAATGCTTCATCGATTGGCTCAACACCGCCGCTACTAAATACAACCGTGTCATCTAAGGATATTTCTATCCAATCATCTTTTATTTGTACACTAACTTTTTGTTCAAAGATTAAATCCTCAAAACTATCTTCAAATTCACCGGCTATTTTATTTAATTCTTCTTGCTCTTGTATCTCTTGAATCTTTTGCTGTGCATCAAGAGGTTCAGGCGTAGTGATAACTGGCATAATATTGATGGCAGGCGCACTACTGGAATTTGATCTGGTAGGAAGTTCACCCACTTGAATAGGCTGAATTGCTTTTTGAGGAGCGTTAAACACACCTTCAAGACTATCTGAAAGGACTTTGTATTTACCTTCATTGACCGACGAAATCGAATACATCACAACAAAAAATGCAAACAATAAGGTGATAAAGTCAGCATAGGAAACTAACCAACGCTCCTTATTATCAACTTCTTCTTCAGGCTGTTTACGCATTAAGTAATAAAACCACGGAGTTTCATTTCTATTGATCGAGGATTCTCCCCCTCAGCTATGGCAACCAAACCTTCTATTAACATTTCACGATATTGTGATTGACGTTGAATCAATGTCTTAAGCTTAGCGCCGATTGGAAACAGTAGTAAGTTAGCAAACGCAACACCGTAAATGGTTGCAACAAAAGCTGTCGCAATACCCGAGCCTAGAGAAGATGGATCGGCTAAGTTACTCATGACATGAATCAAGCCCATAACCGCCCCAATGATACCGATTG
>JBFJZQ010000363.1:0-3394 GCA_041622015.1 Oleiphilaceae bacterium | reverse complement strand
GTGAGGGGTAAATATTGGGAAGTCTTGCAGCCCTATATTGACATTACTGTTATTAAAAAAGTAAGCACTAAGAAAGCTTCCTACCAAAATCGTAAAACAACAGGTTAATTGATTGAAGCGCGTAGCTGCCCACATAAATAAGGGGATGCAGATAAGGATAAAGGCAGAGTGCAATTTGACAGAGAAATACATACAAATGACAGATGTGGAAAGCCAAACGAGCCATTCGAGTGGATGGGTGTTTTGTTTTATTCGAGACGAGTGATTTAAAAAAGCAAAAAACAAACTAGAGATGGTAATTAAGCCTGTTAAATTGCTTAGAAAAAGGCTAATAAATGAGCTGCTATCGACTTGAGCGGTCGCAAAACTGCTTAGATTCAAGGTCATTAGAAAGCTAATGAGTAATGCGGTCGTTGTCGCAATGCCAATAAAGGTAATCAGGTTATAGCTATTCGATAAAGGGTTGCCTTTGTTAACGCTTCTTTTAAACGATAAATAGATGACTAGGCTTTGCAAGCATAGGGCAATACCTTGAAAAGTATAAAATAGAATGACTTGGTGGCTAAGCGCCTGGTAATTATTGCTAAAAAGTTCAATAAAAGATGTTAAAAATATGGGTATAAGCGCTCGATGTGAAAAATAAAAAACCAGTACCAGCGCTATGCCAGTTTTAATAAAAAAGGGGGAAGGTGAGCTCGACACTGATATAGTAGAAACACCTAATATCTTAGCGTCGATGAACTGGGAAATGAACATCACTAAAAAAGAGATAAGTGCAATAACACTTGGTTTATGCATGTTTATATCATGAGGCTTATTGAGTCGATTATGCATGAGTGATTTATTCCGATTGGTTTTCGCCTTAAAAAACCAAGTATAAATTTGAATTAAGCTGATGCTTAGTCTAATAAGAAAGCTTGACTAAGACTTGATGCTAAGTGTAACTATCTGTAAGGAAATGTAATTGGTCGTTAAAGACTGATTCTCATCGATAAATCGATTGACTTACAGTCTTTGGTTAAAGCGCCAATGGAAATGAAATCAACGCCTGTTTCAGCGATTGGAACGAGGGTATCAAAATTGACATTACCAGAGGCTTCGAGTTTCGCTCTTCCTTGGTTTATAAAAACTGCTTTCTCCATATCAGCTAAAGAAAAATTATCCAGCATAATGATATCCGCTTTTGCAGCTAATGCTTGATCAAACTCAGTTAGGTTTTCAACTTCGACCTCGACAGGTTTCTCTGCTGAAATAATTCTAGCTTGTTGTATTGCTTCATGAATGCCACCGCAGGCCATAATATGGTTTTCTTTAATAAGAAAGGCATCATAAAGCCCGAGCCGATGATTAAAACAGCCGCCACATTTAACCGCATATTTTTGGGCTAAACGAAGGCCTGGCAAAGTTTTGCGCGTATCTAGGAGCTGAACCTTAGTATGTGCAACTTTTTTGGCGTATTCATGGCTTAAAGTTGCGGTCCCCGATAGCGTTTGCAAAAAGTTTAACGCCGCCCTCTCACCGGTTAAAATAGCGCGTGCAGGGCCATTAATGGTAAATAATGTTGCGTTTGCACTCACCTTATCACCATCTTTAACCAACCAGTCAATGGTGAGCTTATCTGATACGTTTTTAAAAACTTCGTTAACCCAGTCTATGCCACAAATTATGGCATCTTCTCTGGTAATAACCTTTGCTTCGGCCTGTTTTTCTTCAGAAATCAATTGAGCTGTTATATCGCCAGAGCCAATATCTTCTTGAAGTGCTGATTGGACAGATGCTTGTATCGCTAGAGTTAAAGCTGAAGTCATAATTATCTCGTTTATAGAAATACTAAATTGAAGCAGGTGAATGCGAGAGCATTATACCGGTTTATAAAAAGAGTGCGATATTGAATCTAAGCATTAAAAAGTAAGTTGAGTCACTAAGGTTTGTTAAAAAGCCAAGACTAAATCAAATAGTAAAACGCTTATAACCGCTAAGGCTATGACTTTTAAGGGCGGCAGTTTTAAGATCGTCAGGCCTATTAAAACAAGTAAAGCCATAAGGATATCGAAAGGTGTGTGAATTGTTTCAAGCCAAATCGGGTTTATAAAGCTAGCGACTAATAAACCGACCACTGAAGCATTAATGCCATTAATCGCGTTGTTCAGTTTTTCATTTTTACATACGGTTTGCCAATAGGGTAGCAAACCGACAAGCAGTAAATATCCCGGAAGGAAAATGGCAAAAGTAGCGAGTAATGAACCCATCACAGGAGAGCTATTATTCGCTATTATCACGCCTAAGTAACTTGAAAATGTAAATAAAGGGCCTGGTACAGCCTGGGCAGCACTGTAACCATATAAAAACCGTTCACTGTTGATAAGCCCTGTAGAAACCAGTTCGTTCTCTAACAAGGGTAGAACCACATGGCCACCACCAAACACTAATGCGCCAGATCGATAAAAACTGTCGAAAATGGCAAATAGATCATTACTACTGTTTTCGTTCACAAAGGGTGTAACGATCAAGAGCAAAAAAAATAATGTAAGAAAGGCGATACTGAACTTTTTAGAGTAAGGTTTATTTGAAGCGCTAGTGATGCGCCCAGGGTTAGCTGTGCAAAAAAGATAACCTGCAATTCCTGCTGAAATAATAATCAGAAGTTGGCTGAAAGGATTGTCAGAAGTGAGTGCTAAAAAAGTGCTGGCCAGGGTGATCAAAATTTTTACGGTATCTCTGCATTGGTTTTTCCCCATGCTCCAAATAGCATGGGCGACCACCCCAACCGCGACTATTTTCAAACTATATAAAACTGAAGAATCAGAAAGTCCTTCATACTCATCAATTAAGAATGCAAAAGCCATCATAAGTAATGCCGATGGTAAAGTGAAACCGAGAAAGCTCACTAGAGAACCAGCATAGCCTCTGGCGTTTAACCCAATTGCCATGCCCACTTGGCTGCTTGCAGGGCCGGGGAGGAATTGGCAGAGCGCAACCAGCTGAAGATAGTCATCTTCGGCATACCATTTCCGTTTAGTCACGAATTCATGATGAAAAAAACCAATATGCGCGATGGGGCCGCCAAAGCTAGTACAACCTAGCCGGAAAAATAGACTGAATAATTTAAATAATGAGATAGAGGTCTGCTGTGAAGTTATCATGTCTATGAAACGTTTTTGTTGAAGTAAATTTTTAGATTTTTGTTTACGCGATTCTTGCAATTCATAAGGTTAACGGAGTTTAAAAGTAAGGTTTAAATGAGGGTAACGTTTAGTCAAAACTTGAACTACCTTTTAACTATATATGTCATTTAATTTAAAAAAGACTACGTTAACTTCATGAACTTTTTATTTCTATCTTTAATTTCTGACTGGTAAAAAATAAGCGGGTATCTTATGAAGTGTGATCTAGG
>JBFJZQ010000362.1:0-3404 GCA_041622015.1 Oleiphilaceae bacterium | reverse complement strand
TAAATGCTGTTGGTGTCGATGTAAACACCGCCTCAGCACCACTTTTAGAAAAAGTATCCGGACTCAACCAGACTATCGCTAGCAACATTGTTGCCTTTAGAGATCAACATGGCCGCTTCAACAATCGGAATAAGTTGAAAGACGTACCTCGCCTTGGACCGAAAGCGTTTGAACAATGCGCTGGATTTTTACGCATTCGTGATGGTGAAAACCTCCTAGATGCCTCCTCAGTTCACCCAGAATCTTATGCCATCGTTCAAGACATCGCGGGCAAAAGCCAACTACCTTTAGAAAAGCTGATAGGTAATACGACCCAACTTAAACAGCTTTCAGCCCAGCAGTTTGTAGCAGAAGGCCGCGGCTTGCTCACCATTCAGGATATTCTGTCTGAATTAGCCAAACCCGGCAGAGACCCAAGACCAGAGTTTAAGTTTGCTGAATTTAAAGAAGGCGTTGAAACTATATCGGACTTAAAGCCAGGCATGATTCTGGAAGGTACTGTCACCAATGTGACTCATTTTGGCGCTTTCGTGGATATTGGCGTACATCAAGACGGCCTTGTGCATATCTCTGCACTGGCAGACAGTTTCGTTAAAGACCCGAGAGAAGTGGTTAAAACCGGTGACATCGTAAAAGTGAAGGTGATGGAATCGGATGCTCAGCGTAAGCGCATTGCACTTTCAATGAGAATGAGTGATGAACCAGGACAACAAGATGCAGGTTCTACGGCAAAAAAACCTTCACGTTCAGAACAACATAATGCAAGACAAAGCAGTAAACAAAATAACGGCCCGGTACTATCGGGTGCGATGGCTGATGCTTTTAGTAAATTAAAGACCAAATAGCTTAGCA
Source organism: Oleiphilaceae bacterium (assembly GCA_041622015.1). Lineage (GTDB taxonomy): Bacteria > Pseudomonadota > Gammaproteobacteria > Pseudomonadales > Oleiphilaceae > PZPK01. Next base: position 2,552 of record JBFJZQ010000362.1, on the reverse strand, counting down.
TTATGCGAGACGAGCAAGCATGCGTATAATGCCTGCCAAAATATAGAAAATACCGCTCAAGTATCTGTTTTCAGATAACAATACAGGAAAGCCCAGCATGTCAGACAACACCTTGAACTCCAGTAGCACACGGCAAGCTAATGCGTGCAATGAGCTCAACAAAAAACTATTGGAAGCTCTGGATTCGACAGTTAAAGCTGAAGGCTTGCCCTTTATGAGAGGTATTGAAAAGGAAGGTTTACGCACTACTTCAAACCATGAAATTAGCCAGACTGACCACCAAAAAGCATTGGGGCATCCGCTAACTCACCCCACAATTACTACAGATTACTCTGAAGCTTTAACCGAATAGTGTACCCCCGTCAAAAACACCAGAGAAGAGCTGCTCGAGACACTGACCGAAATTCACCAACAATTAGCCTCCAGCATCGGTGATGAAACATTTTGGCCAGGCAGTATGCCCTGCCTCATTGATGGTGAAGAAAGTATTCGTATTGCTGAATATGGTGACTCGTATATCGGTAAGTTAAAGCATGTATACCGTCAAGGCTTGGGCGTACGCTATGGCCGCATTATGCAAAGTATTGCGGGCTTACACTTCAACTTTTCATTTTCAGATGAGTTTTGGTTACGCCTACAAGAAACAAAGGGAGCAACAGACTTAAGCCTGCAAGACTTTAAATCGGAACAGTATTTTTCTCTTATTCGTAATTTCCGCCGATATTCTTGGCTCTTAATGTATTTATTTGGCGCTTCGCCCTGTCTAGACAAAAGCTTTATTAATGGCAAAGCGCATACCCTAGACCCATTTGATGATAAGGGCAGTTATTATAAGCCTTATGCCACTTCACTCAGAATGGGTGATTTGGGATACCATAATAATGCACAAGCCTCATTATCAATTTGCTTTAACAGCTTATCTAATTTCACAACGACACTTGATGAAGCGATTCATACACCTTATCCAAAGTATGAAGAAATTGGCTTGAAAAAGGATGGCGAATTCATTCAGATTAATAGCAACATCCTTCAAATCGAAAATGAATATTACAGCGCTATTCGCCCCAAACGAACTACCGAGAAAACAGAAACTCCTCGACACGCTTTAAATGAGCGCGGAGTTGAATATGTCGAAGTCCGCTGCTTAGACCTCAACCCCTTTCTTGAGCTAGGAATTTCTGCTCACCAAGTTGATTTTTTAGACACCTTTTTAAGTTATTGTCTTTTAAGTGATTCGCCTTTAATTAGCGACGAAGACTGCACTCACTTAGACGACAACTTTGAACAAGTCGTTAACCGCGGGCGAGAAGCGAATTTAGAATTAAAAGGCCCCGATGGCTCAATTTCATTACAAAAATGGGCCCTACAGTTAGTCGATGAAATGTCGAAAGTTGCTAACATTCTTGATCTTGGCACCGATGACGCACGTTATTGCAAAGCTCTGGACGAACAAAAGGCCAAAATTCTACAACCTGAACTATGTCCATCAGCGCAAGTCCTCTCAATTATGAGAGAAGAATCTTTATCCTGGATAGACTTTGCCGGGGAACTCGCTTTTAAACATAAGTCCTGCTTACTAAGTGACTTTCCAAATAAAGAATCAGTACTTAACGAACTTGCTAAAAGTGCAGATAAATCATTTCTCGACGAGAGGGCAATCAAGTCTTCTGATGAGCTAACATTTGAGGAATTTCTGCAGCAATACCAAACCAAATAAAGATGCCAAAGTGCAATTTCTGTGGACCACTCATCAGCTAGACAATAAAAACTGAGAGTTTCTTCATTTTTGTCAAATTCAGCATTGTTTGCCTACCTAGGCCTGTGATAATTTTGTAAGCGTTCGTTGCGAAACCTGTTTTTATGTAACGCACGCTTTTTAGTTAGTGTATTTTTAACTATCAGCGTTAAATAAAGAGTTTTCGAGCGCTCAAAATAAATCAAGACATATAAAAATGATGTTTATTCACGCTTGTAGGAGAGCGCATAATCAAGAAATTGATCGTGCTTTAGTGACATAACACCTTAACGAAAACTAGATTGACGTTGCCAAACGTCTTTAAATAGCCGAACAAGACAAGCATCGATACCAAGCTCTCTATATTTCAAAGTGTACGTAGAGCAAGGCTGTTATTGATCGTCTAACTGCCGCTTGCAAAAGAGTAAGGCAGCTTATCGAAAGGAGCGGGCAAATGGCCCATGACTTTTCAATATGCTGGGATATTGACACTCTAAATAAAGCTTACCGCCAAGGCTATATGGCTGGCGTAATGGGCATGGAAAATAATAATTGCCCTTACCTCGGTGAAATCATAGAAGCGGCTTGGGAAGCTGGTTGGGAGGATGGAATTGAAAACTGCGAGCTAAACAAGCCCTTAATTAGGATTGCTTAATGCAGCTTTCAAATTACTTCTGCTAAAAGCCTAGAGATGCACTTAGTATCATCGCTGAACAACAAAATTGGTAAAGAGCAAGTCATTTATGTGCTCTTTACCTGTTTCTTCTTTTAAAACCGCTTTAACTTTATCTACAATAGCCTTTCTTAAAGCTTCCTG
>JBFJZQ010000361.1:0-3407 GCA_041622015.1 Oleiphilaceae bacterium | reverse complement strand
CAAACGCATTGCGCCATCTACAACCCTTGAAAAGACAGGAGCAGCAACTTCACCGCCATAATATTCAGCGCCTGCTGGTGCATCTATAATAACGACCATGGCGATTTCAGGCTCTTCCGCTGGCGCGACGCCTGCAAAAATAGCTTTATACTGACTTTTCTCGTAACCATGTTTTCCTACAGAGTGCACCGTGCCGCTTTTACCACCTACATCGTAAAGTGGTAGCTGTGCTCTTGTACCTGTGCCGCCCTTGGCAACAACAGCTTTCATTGCCAACTTCAAATCCTCAGAAATTGCGTCTGCTAATACCTGCTCACCCTGTGGTGTATTGTCTCTATAAACTAGAGACAAGGGGTATTTAATCCCCCCGTTTCCGTAAATCATAAATGCTTGGGCTAGCTGGAGTGCATTAACATTCATGCCATAGCCATACGACATTGTTGCAACTTCAATTGGCTGCCAAGAAGATGAGTCCGGCAACTGCCCAATACTCTCACCCGGGAAGCCAACACCAGTACCTTGACCAAAACCCAGTTTATAAAACATATCCCAAACCACATCACCGGTAAGGTTCAAAGCGATTCTGCTTGTACCGACGTTACTAGATTTAGAAACGATTTCCATCAAACTCAAAATCCCATAATTTCGATGGTCACGTATAGATTTTCGACCCAAACGAATATAGCCAGGAGAAGTATCCAGCTCGGTACTTAACTTATACTTTTTAGACTCTAAAGCGGCCGCTATCGTCGCTAATTTCATAGTTGAGCCTGGCTCGAACACATCGGTTATCGCTCTATTTCTTAAATGAGAAACATCAATAGTTGTACGATTGTTAGGGTTGTATGAAGGCTGATTTGCCATTGCCAAAATATCGCCTGTCTTTACATCCAGAACAACAACTGACCCTGAGTTGGCGCGATGAGTTTCAACTGCTGCTTTTAGCTCTCTATATGCCAAATACTGAATCCGCATATCCAGACTCAACTTAATATCGTGACCTGCTTGAGCTTCTTCGAACTCACCAAAATCTTTTATCACTTTACCTTTACGGTTTTTTAGAACTCTTTTCTTTCCAGCTTTACCCGTTAACCATTGATCATAGGCAAGCTCAAGCCCTTCTTGCCCTTGCCCATCAATACTTGTAAAGCCTAATACGTGCGCAGCAACTTCTCCAGAAGGGTAATATCTTTTATATTCTCTCTGGCTATAGACACCATCTAGGTTCAAAGCTAATACTTTCTCAACCTCGTATGGCGCCATTTTTCGCTTAAGATAAATAAAACGTTTATCTTGATTCGACTTAATTTTCTTAGCTAGCCAAGAAGAACTAACGTCTAGTATTTTTGCTAAATCAGATAATTCAGAAATCGATAAGTTTAAGAATTTAGGGTCTGCATAAATTGTTTCTACTGGCGCACTAACCGCTAAAGGCTCTCCGTGACGATCAGTAATCATGCCTCGATGAGCTTCTAATGTTTCGAAACGGATAGTTCTCGCATCACCCTGCTCTGCAAGAAAAGCTTGCTCAAACACATGTAAGTCAACGGCTCGATACAATAACGCGCAGACGCATATAGATAACAACACTAGAAAAAATCCGTATCGCCACTTAATACCGCTATTGCTTGAGTGAGCAGTTGACATAGTCTTTATATACTCAATATAGAAGCTGAATATCTTCAGCTTCTGGCATTAACATACCCAATTTTTTTGTCGCTATACTTTCCAATCGATTTGGAGAGCTCCACGCACTCTGCTCAAGCAATAGCTGCGCCCATTCAAGCTGAAGCTGATCATTACGGTCCGATAAAATTGCTTGTTCGGTAAATAGCTGGCGACTTAAATGAGATGACTGAACCACTCCAATTGCCGACATAACGACAATTAATGCCAACATCAAGGTCACCAATAAACCCTTGATAGAAACATGCGATTTAATTTGAGATGCAAAATCTACAAACTCAGAAACCTTAGTTAATAAAACAGCCTCACTATCTTGAACACGCTTTAAACCAAGTTCACTACGACCCTGCTTTATTAACGTAGAAAATAATGGTGATAATATTTTTATTTTAATCATTAGAAATTTTCTCCAAAATTCGCATAACAGCACTTCTGGCCCGAATATTATTTGAAACTTCCTCATCACTTGCCTTTACTGCCTTACCTACAGCTTTAAAATTCCGAACTATATCTTTTTCAAATATTGGAACATTAGGTGGAGGCACATCCCCCTTAACCTTCTCACGCATAAATCGTTTTACCATTCGGTCTTCTAAAGAATGGAAACTTATAACAACCAAGCGGCCATTCAGATCTAGCGACCGACTTGAACCTTCAAGAAGGCTTGCCAGGTCTCCCAACTCGTTATTCACTTTTATACGAATAGCCTGAAAGGAACGCGTTGCGGGATGCTTATATTTTTCCCATGAAGGATTTGCATCTGAAACTATTTTTGCTAATTCAAGTGTTGTACGAATCGGCCCGACTTTACACGCTTCAAATATTGCCGAAGCGATTCGCTTAGAAAACTTTTCCTCACCGTAATCTCTTAATACATTCGCAATTTCTTGCGCTGATGCATTTGCCAACCAATCTGACGCACTTAAACCTGTCGTTCTATCCATGCGCATATCAAGCGGGCCATCTTTCATAAAGCTAAAGCCTCGACCTGCATCATCTAATTGAGGCGAAGACACACCTAAATCAGCCAAAACACCATCAACTTTAAGTATTCCCTTTTTCGACAAATGGCTTTCTATATCAGCAAATGAACCGTGGACTATTTCGAATCTTGGGTCATCACTAAACACTTTGCCTGCTTCTTTTAGAGCATCCACATCTTTATCAAAAGCTATTAATCTTCCACTCTCGTCTAATGCATTTAATATTGCCTTGCTGTGACCACCACGACCAAATGTTGCATCCACATAAATGCCTGATGGCTTAGTTACTAATAACTCAACCGCCTCTTCAAGCAAGACTGTCTCATGCATTCCGACAAACTCAGTCATAACAATCCATCATAAAGATAACGACAACATTTCTTCAGGGATATCGCCTTCTTGGTCAGATTCATCCAACCAACTAAACCAACAATCCTCGCTCCAGAGCTCAAATTTCTTACCTTGCCCCACTAACATCAGCTTTTTCTCTAAGTTCGCGTACTCTCTCAATGTTGGTGGAACCAAAATGCGGCCATTACCATCCATTTCTAAGGGGGTTGCGTAACCGATCAATAATCTTTGTGCGCGCCTTGCTGCTTTATTGAAGCTAGGCAAACTTTCGATCTTTGGCAGAATTTCTTTCCACTGATCTTCTGGGTACACCAAAAGACAGCGTTCTTCAGTATGAGCAGTCACGACTATTCGACCATCACAAAAAGACGCCAAGGATTCCCGAAT
>JBFJZQ010000360.1:0-3450 GCA_041622015.1 Oleiphilaceae bacterium | reverse complement strand
TGTTTTGACATCGGCAAAGTCGACGTTAATCATACCGGGACGAATAATTAAATCTGCAATACCCTGAACAGCGCCTTGCAACACATCATTTGCTGCACCAAATGCATCTAGAAGCGTAGTATTTTTTCCTAGAACAGAAAGCAGCTTTTCATTTGGAATGGTAATCAGAGAATCAACATGTTCTGCCAATTCTGCCAAGCCTGCATCGGCAATTTTCATGCGTTTTCCACCTTCAAATGGAAATGGCTTGGTTACCACTGCAACCGTTAGTATACCGAGCTCGCGCGCCACTTCAGCTACGATCGGCGCACCACCCGTACCCGTACCGCCACCCATCCCAGCGGTAATAAATACCATATCTGCACCACGCAGACTTTCAGCAATTCTTTCTCTGTCTTCTAAAGCTGCTTGGCGACCAATTTCGGGATTTGCACCCGCACCTAAGCCTTTTGTTATTGTGCTACCCAGTTGGATAACTGACTTATTCTCCAAGTCTTTTAATGCTTGAGAGTCAGTATTTGCACAAATAAATTCAACACCCTCTACATCACCTGCTAGCATATGGCGCACGGCGTTACCGCCACCACCACCTACTCCGACTACTTTGATGACTGCGTTCTGTGACACATTTTCAACAAGTTCAAACATTGCCCTTCTCCTAATTTAAATTTCAATCTGCTAGTTGCTGCTAAGATAATTACTTATGTTTTTCTAAAAATTCCCGGTAAACCATGTTTTTATTTTTTGTATGATGCTTTCACCCCCACCAGGACGCATCATGGGTGAACTATCCGTAGTTCTTTGTTTTAATCCATACATTAACAACCCAACGCCTGTCGCATACATCGGGTTATTCACTACATCTGCCAATCCAGCTACCCCCTGAGGCGAAGCTAAGCGAACTGGCATATGAAAGATTTCTTCTGCTAACTCAACAACGCCCTCCATTTTAGAAGTACCTCCGGTTAGCACAATTCCTGCGGCGATAACATCTTCAAAACCGCTCCTTCTGAGCTCCGACTGAATTAAAGTAAATAATTCTTCATATCGAGGCTCAACGACTTCAGCTAATGCTTGACGAGACAAGTCTCTGGGCGGTCTATCGCCAACACTCGGCACTTTGATCGTCTCATCCGCACCCGCCAGTTGAGTGAGTGCGCAGGCATATTTAATTTTAATTTCTTCTGCATTTTGCGTGGGGGTTCGTAAGGCCATCGCTATATCATTAGTGACTTGATCGCCGGCAATCGGAATCACAGCTGTATGTCTAATAGCGCCGCCTGTAAAAATCGCCATATCAGTCGTACCACCACCGATATCCACCATACAAACGCCTAATTCTTTCTCATCTTCCGTTAGCACTGCATAACTGGATGCCAACTGCTCCAAAATAATATCGTCAACATCTAGATCACACTTTTGAACACACTTTTCTATATTCTGTGCTGCATTGACCGCACAAGTAACAAGATGGACTTTGGCCTCCAACCGAACACCAGACATTCCTAGAGGCTCTTTTATTCCCTCTTGATTATCTATGACATATTCCTGAGGCAAAATATGCAATACCTTCTGGTCAGCAGGAATAGCAACCGCTTGTGCGGCATCAATAACTCGATCTATGTCTGCTTGCGCGACTTCTCTATCTCGCACCGCCACAATACCGTGCGAATTCATACTTCGAATATGACTTCCTGCAATACCGGCATAAACAGAATGAATCTGACAACCAGCCATTAATTCAGCTTCCTCAACGGCACGCTGGATAGCATTGACGGTTGTTTCTATATTTACAACTACCCCTCTTTTTAAACCCCTCGAAGGATGTGAACCGATGCCAACAATCTCTACCATTCCCTCACTATTCTTCTTGCCTACGATGGCAACAATTTTTGAGGTACCGATATCCAAACCTACGGTTAATTCATTTTCTGCTGAGCCGGCCATTATGGTGTTCCCAAGTTACTTAATTCTGCTAATTTAAAACGATATTCTTTGTTTTTACTTCTTACTTTCTAGCTTGTCTTTCCACTGAACAGCAATACCATTTGGATACCGCGTATCTAGCTTTTCAATATTTTCTAGCGCTATATTACTTTTAGCCATAAACAACTTTCCTACACGCTCAAGCTTGTCATCCAATGCTTTTTTATTGTCATGACTCAAATCTATGTGGCCTAGCGCGACCTCAATTCCATTGGCTAATGTAACTTCCCAAGCGCCTCGCAAACTTTGTTTCAACTGCACAGCCTCTAGATTTGAAAGTTGTAACTCGTGCTCTATATATTTAAAAAGCATGTACATTTCTACTCGGTCTTTATCATCTAAAGTGCCTTGATAGCTAAGGGCCGGAATTGGCATCTTGGTATCCACTTTCAACGGTATGAATAGCTGCCCTTGAGCATTGATAAAGCCTTCATCATTCCAATAACTTACTGCCGTCTGCTCTTCTATCAATATATGGATTTCACCCGGCCAAACTCTTGACACTCTTGCTTGATAAACCCAAGGGAGTAACTCTACATAGCGTTTTACTGTTTCAAGGTCTGCACTTAAGAAACCCTCACCAATAAAATGACTAACATGTTCTTTTAGCATCTCAGAGTCCAAATGACTGAATTGCCCAACTACCGTCATCCTTTCAATGGGATGATCAATCAATTTAATTATATTTTGCTTTTCATTGATCAAAACAACAGCCATAACCAACAAAATCAATACCAAGACACTTCGTTTAACTGTGCGCATTAAATGCTCTCGAGCAAGCTCATCAACATTGGGCATGATCATTTTGGATACAGATTCAGCTCTCACTTCAATTTACCCTTTCGTTTGCTCAAGTATGGCAAGTACTAAATCATCAAAACTCATACCTTGTGCAGTCGCAGCCATTGGAACAAGGCTGTGATTTGTCATACCAGGAATAGTATTCACTTCCAGCAACCAAAACTGACCTCGTGCATCTCTCATTACATCTACACGCCCCCAGCCAGAACAACCTAGTGCATGAAATGCTCTTTCTGATAAGTGACCCAGGCTTTCTTCTTCAGATTTACTTAAGCCACTTGGTAACAAATACTGGGTATTATCTGACTCATACTTCGCTTCATAATCATAAAATGTATGGTCTGTTTTTAAGCCAATAATTGGCATGGCAGTACCATTCAATAAACTAATCGTAAACTCACTACCTTCAATCCACTGTTCAAGTAGGACTTGTTCATCCATTTCTAAAGCCGCATCAACCGCACTCTCAAGCTGCGTCTGATTGTTTACTTTAAAGACCCCTATGGAAGACCCTTCTCTTGATGGCTTTACTGCCAACGGGAAGTCTATTAAAGACACCAACTGTGTTAACAAAGCTGAATCCTTACTTTCAACATAACTAAATTTAGGCGTTGGTAAATTCATGCCCTGCCACAGGTACTTAGTTCGGGTTTTATCCATTGC
>JBFJZQ010000359.1:0-3464 GCA_041622015.1 Oleiphilaceae bacterium | reverse complement strand
TTTGCTTGTGGCATGTATTCCGTTCCTGCGGACAAAGCGCGTGTCTTATGTTGATATCGCGTGGCCATTTGGCGTTGCACTTATTGGCTTTCAGATTTTACTCATGGGTGATGCAGAATTTATGCGTAAAATGATTGTGGGCGGTATTTATGTATTCATTGGTTTGAGAATGGGTATAGGCGCCTTAGTGATGGCAAAAAAGACGGGCGTCATTTTTAAAACCGAGTTTCCACGCTATAACTATCGGCGCATGGTGTTAGAGCAATCAGGCAGTCAACACATCGATGCTCATTTATTGGCTGAAATCCTGGCTCAAGGTTTTGCCAATATTACCGTATTGGCGTTGCCTGGTTTTTTAATCGCAACTAATCGTAGTGAGTCAATTTCTGGTTTAGAAATTGTGGGTATGGGCGTTTGGCTGACTGCCTATCTTTTGGAGTCGGTTGCGGATGGTCAAAAGCTGCTGTTCATGTCAAAAAATAAACAAGGTGTCTGTAATATTGGCTTATGGAAATACAGCCGACACCCGAACTATTTTGCTGAGTGGCTAGTATGGACAGGGCTTGTCATCGCGGCTATTCCTTCATGGCTTGCCTTGAGTTTGAATGAAACTTTATGGGTGTGGATTTGTGTAGGGGTGGGCACGCTCAGTGCGTCATGTATGATGTACATCACGCTGGTTTATCTAACAGGCGCTACCCCTGCCGAATATTACTCGGTGCGCAAAAGAAAAGAATATAAAGCGTATCAAGAAAAAACCCATAGGTTCTTTCCATGGTTTAACCGATAGTTACCATTTTCTGATCTTCATTTGCTCTCATTGGGCATAATGGGCCAGTCAGCAGCATCCACTGAATCCAGTGGGATGGTATGCTGGCCACCCCATTTTTGTTGGTAGACCGAATCTGGGTCATATAGTGAAGTTTGTTTTTCTAAATTAAAGTGCCGTCCACCTCGAGGGTCAGCCCCTACGCCTGCAATGTATTGCCAGTTTCCCCAATTTATTGCAACATCATAGTCTACTAGCTGGTGTTCGAACCAAGCTGCACCATAACGCCAATCAACACTCAATTCATTCACTAGACAACTGGCGACTATCTGCCTACCTCGATTACTTAAATACCCTGTTTCTCTTAACTCATTCATACAAGCATTCACTAAGGGATAAGGCGTTTGTCCATAGCACCATTTTTGAAAACGTTCTGCGTAATAGGTAGTCAATGGAGGGTGCTTAGCCAGGCCTTTAAAGTGAAACAGTTTTGTGCCTATTTTTTGGTGAAACCACTGAAAATACTCCCGCCAAAGCAATTCAACATACAGCCAATGTGTTGAATCATTAGAGCCATGTTCTTGCTCGTATTGTTCAATGGCCGTTTTCAATTGTCGTGGAGACAGGCAGCCTTGATTTAACCAAGGTGAAAACTTGCTGCTGTTATCCCAGCCGTCCAAGGCATTACGCACTTCTTTATAGTGATGAGGCAGATCACCCGAAAAATACTCGTTTAAGTGCAGCAATGCTTTCGTCTCCCCGCCTCTAAAAACAGACTGACTTGGCTTGGGTGAGGGTATCCAAGTGGGTCTATGAATACTGGGTAGTGCAAATAATTTAGGCATGGGAGGCAAAGAGGCGGGGTAATCAATTATTTTCTGCAGTGATACTAACTCTGCCATTTTGCGAAAAGGTGTATAACTTCCAGGCAAGTCATCCATGGTAAATGGCAAGGTATCGGAATCAAACAAGGTGTATTGGTCTATACGGTCTACTTCCAGTGAAGGAGTCGCATCGTCAATGCTTTTAAGAGCCGCTTGTTCATCACTTCCAACTCTGTGGGTACACAAAAGATGGTTGATCGAATAAGTATGACAAAGCTTGGGAATTATCTCTTCTGGATGTCCATAGTAAACATTCAACCTTTGGCCAAAAACCTCAAGGCTACGCGATAGATCGCTGAGGCATTCCTGAATAAACCACCAACGATGGTTACCCATAGAACTTTGTTGCCAGCGTTGAGGCTTGAACCATCTCGGATCGACAATATAAACACACAAAAGAGACGCGCTTTGTTGTGCGATTTTAAGTGCTAGGTTGTCATGAATACGTAGATCTTGAGTAAACCAATAAAGGCTTTGTCGAGCCATAAAGTTTCTGCCATCGCTAAAGAATTTAAATGTCTTTAATGACTTACGCGTAGTTGTAACAAGCGGATCATTGAATGAGCTTTTTAAGAAAACATTTGGACAAAAGAGTTGCCTAAAAGATTTTAGGTTCTATTGATCATATTCAAATAATTCCTGCTCACTTAATGCCGGCATATGAATCACAAAGGTAGACCCAGATTTAAGTTCACTTTTAAGTGAAATGAAGCCTTTGTGCTTTTTGACGACAGTTGTGACAAAGCTAAGCCCCAAACCCACACCCTCAATTGACTCGGTATTTTTTAAGCGAGTAAAACGATTAAAGATACGTTCTTGATCTTGTTTGTCGATACCCGAGCCTTGGTCTTCGACCGATAACAGAGCCTCATTTCCTTGTTTTTTAAGCGATAAGCTTAGTTGCGAACCATTTGGGCTGAATTTAATGGCATTAGAAATCAGGTTATTTAATGCGCGCTCTAACAAACCAATATCGCCTAAAACCCAAACGTCTTCAGCGCAGCGATCTGTCACAACCTGAATAGATTTTGGCGCCGCGAGTGCATAGGCCTGAACTTGGGCACTATCCAACACAGCGTGCAAATCACAGGGACTCATATTGGTTTCCAGTAAGGCATCGGCTTTGCTTAATTGCAGGAAGCTTTCTGCATAATCAAGATTTTTTCTGACCAATGCTTCAATATGCATAATTGCGTCTTCAGAAAGCGTGTGAATATTTTTAGAGGATTCTGAATGGTAACGCTCCAAAATCGCCAGCACAGACACCATGGGAGAACGCAGGTCATGCGACAAAAAGCTTAGGGCTTCTGAACGGGCATTTTCAGCTAATTTAAGCTGGGTGATATTGGTAAAGGTAAAGATAAGCGTGTCGTTATAGGTTTCATTAATACTCACTAAACTCGCCTGACACAGAAACTGCATGTCATTTTTCGATCTGAGAATCGTTTCATCTGAAAACAGCTTATTGTGTTGATAAAGTGATGAAAGAACCTGTGTCCAGGTCTGCCCTGACTTTAATTCCAGACGGTTCAAACAGCTTAGCAATGAAACGGTATCATTGGATGAAGACCCGGAGTGAGGATTTGCATCTTTCTGAATCCAGCGTTGAAAGCGTCGATTTGCGAAGGTAATGTCGCCACAGAGGTCGACGATACACACGGCATCTTGAAGCCGTGACAGACTTTTTTCTATCAACTGACGGTTTTTTAAATCATTATCTTTAATGGTTTTTAGTTGGGAAATCGTCCTAGCGATGACTTCAACCCCTTTATACTTGGCCAAATTTAATGAATGAACGTCTAATTTTTCAA
>JBFJZQ010000358.1:0-3473 GCA_041622015.1 Oleiphilaceae bacterium | reverse complement strand
TTTCCGTCATGTGGTCGGAGCCTAAGCAAGGCTGAAAACACCTTTCAAAATTTGATTTAATACATGAATCCTCCAATAGGAGATTATATCTCTATAGGCTCTGTGTTAGAGTTGTTCAAATTTAGTATCTTATAGAGAACTCTGCTCGTCTTCACTGACGGCAGACATCGCTAATAAATACACCTCCTTATTTATTAAATATATCGTGAGGCTATTCTTGATTAAAGTTCTTGTCGTAGATGATCATGAGCTTATCCGGGCGGGTATTGCTCGTATGCTGCTTGATGATGGAAATATAGAGGTTGTGGGCGAGGCTTCTTCTGGAGAAGAAGCCTTGGATATGTTGAGAGAAAATTGTCCTGATGTTGTATTAATGGACTTGAGAATGCCCGGTATTGGTGGCTTAGAAGCAACAAGAAGAATTAAACGGACTTGTGAAAAAACTCAGATTGTTGTTGTGACGGCTTGCATTGATGATCCATATCCTGCTCATGTAATGGAGTCTGGTGCTTCAGCGTATATTTCAAAAAATAGCCATATTTCAGAAATTATTCGCGCCATTAAATCGGTTTATAAAGGTGAGCGATATATAAGTTCAGATATTGCGCAGATGATGGCATTAAATAAGTCTAAAGAATCAATGTTTGACTCTTTATCAGAGCGCGAATTACAGATTGCCATGATGATTATGGACTGCCAGAAAGTACAAAATATCTCGGATAAGCTTTGTTTAAGCCCTAAAACAGTGAATAGCTATCGATATAGAATATTTGAGAAGTTAAGTGTCAATAGTGATGTTGAGCTCACGCTGCTAGCTGTACGTAATGGTCTCCTGGATGTCGATACTCCAAACTAAAAATATATCTATTCCCGCGCAAAAATCGCAAGAACAATTCGATTCCAAAGCGTTTTTAGCACAGCTAACCAAAGCCCCAGGCGTCTATCGAATGTATGATGCTAAGGGTGATATTCTTTATGTGGGTAAAGCTAAGAATCTTAAATCTCGAGTGTCGAACTACTTTTTAAAAACTGGACACTCTGTCAAAACCCAATCATTGGTAAAAAAAATTACCAACATAGAAATTATAATTACCAGTAGTGAAACCGAAGCCTTAATCCTGGAGCAAAATTTAATAAAGGAGTTAAAGCCTCCTTATAATATTTTGCTTAGAGACGATAAATCGTACCCCTATATTTATTTGGCGACAGATAAACCATTTCCATCGCTTTCTATGAAACGGGCTAAAACACTTGGTAAGGTGGGACAGTATTTTGGACCATTTCCAAGTTCAGGCTCGGTGCGGGAAAGTTTAAGTCTTTTAGAAAAGTTATTTAAAGTTCGGCAATGTCAGGAAAGCTTTTATCAGAACCGCTCTCGCCCTTGTCTTCAATACCAGATAAAGCGTTGCAAAGCTCCTTGTGTCGGAGCGGTCAGCCATGAAGAGTATGCTCAGGATGTTCGACATGTGGAAATGTTTCTGCAGGGCAAAAGTCCACAGATAATCCAGAATTTAATTAGTCAAATGGAAGCAGCTGCGCAGGCTTTAGATTTTGAAAAAGCAGCAGAACTTCGTGACCAGATTGAACATTTACGTCACGTCCAAGAAAGTCAGTCGGCCGAGTCGGGCCGTTATGATATTGACGTTGTAGCGCTGGCAATATCTTCAGGTGTGGTAGTTGTTTCAATGCTACTTATTCGTAAAGGCAGGATCTTGGGGCATAAAAATTACTATCCAAAAATGTCACTCGATTTAACTGAGCAGGAGATGCTTGAGTCCTTTATTTCTCAATATTATGTTGGCCAAGCGGGAACGAGAGATCTTCCAAAAGAAGTCGTGATGAGTTGTGCATTAGATAGTAGTGGTTTAGTTGAAGATGCGATTCATCAAACTCTTGAACGTAAAATTAAGTTTTCCCATAAGGTAAAGCAAGCGAAAGCCCAATGGCTGAAAATGGCGTTGGCAAATGCAGAAAATGCCTTGAAAACTCATCTCTTAGATAAACAACAGATGTTCCATAGATTTGATTCATTGACTAAATTATTGAATTTAGAATCAAGACCTAAAAGAATGGAGTGTTTTGATATCAGTCACAGTTCAGGCGAAAAGACGGTTGGCTCGTGTGTCGTCTTTAATGAAAATGGCCCATTAAAAGCAGACTATAGATATTTCAATATAGAAGGTATAGAGCCAGGAGATGACTACGCAGCAATGCGTCAAACTTTAGAAAGACGTTATCGAAACCTGAAACCAGGTGACGAGAAATGGCCCGATTTGGTAGTCATAGACGGTGGAAAGGGGCAACTTAATCTGGCTTTGGATGTATTCGCCGGGTTAAACTTGCCACAAATCAGATTGCTAGGTGTGGCTAAAGGAGCTACACGAAAACCTGGTTTCGAAACCTTATTGATTCCCCAGCAAGATGAAAGTTTAAAAGCGATAGATTGTGATTCCGACAACTCGGGTCTTCATCTTATTCAGCAAATTAGGGATGAGGCGCATCGCTTTGCCATTACCGGCCATAGAGCAAGAAGAGATAAGTCGAGAAAGCAATCTTTATTAGAGGATATCGAAGGGGTTGGCGCTAAAAGAAGAAAGGCACTGTTACAATACTTTGGTAGTGTTTCTAATATTAAAACTGCCTCCGTTGGAGAAATTACAAAGGTGGCCGGAATCAGTGAAACTTTGGCAGAGCATATTTATCTTTCATTGCATAGTGCATAATAGCGCATTCGCATTAAGTAAAACTTTAAATAAAGGCATAAGTAGAACGCAACGATGAATTTACCCAATATCCTGACGGTTTCTCGAATTGTCTTAATTCCTGTATTTGTTATCGCTTATTATCTCCCGTTTCCATGGAACTATGAAGCTTGCGCCATTGTCTTTACCGTAGCAGCAGGAACCGATTGGTTTGATGGTTATTTAGCTAGAAAATGGAATCAAACAACACCCTTTGGTGCGTTTTTAGACCCTGTTGCCGACAAATTAATGGTAGCGATAGCTCTAGCGGTAGTGATAGAAAACTATCAAAGCGTGTGGGTGACTGTTCCATCTATGATCATTATTGGCCGCGAAATTGTTGTCTCTGCCTTGAGAGAATGGATGGCTGAAAGAGGAAAAAGCGATAATGTAGCGGTCTCTTTTATGGGCAAGCTAAAAACAGCCTGTCAAATGTGGGCCATACTCTTGTTGTTACTTGGCAGTCTCGAGGCCTGGGTTTTTTGGGCTGGAATTATATTGATGTATATTGCATCAGGTTTAACGCTTTGGTCGATGTATCAATACCTAACTGCATCTTGGGTTTATCTGTTTACGGATGAAAAATAGTCATCTTGACTAAATAATAAACGTAATTAAACGTGTGTTAAAAAAAATCCTTTATTATTAATTTATCCTATTGACTCTCGAATCTAATCCGTTAATATATGCGCCAATTCAGCAACACAGCACAATTTGTTGCTAGGAAAAGAA
>JBFJZQ010000357.1:0-3482 GCA_041622015.1 Oleiphilaceae bacterium | reverse complement strand
TTGCCCAGTAATACAAAACACCCTCCGAATAAAATCAGCACACTCACTAGTTTGGACTGTGCTGCCGTAGATAAGCTGAAAGGTAAGTTAGTACTCAACGTTGCCAGCATTAATTCCCTTAACTTGCCTAGCAGATACACAAGACAAATCGACCAAATTCCAATAAAGTAAGGGTAAAGAAAAATAATATAGCGCTCATCTTTCATCCCCCCCAAAGAAAATAAAATGAGACTAATTGAAAATAAGCAGATAAAGAAAAAAGCCGGTTTTGGCTTAGATACCAAGGCGACCAAGCACGCAAAAGGAAAGAATAACCAAAAGCTAGGATATTGATAACGTAGCAGCTGATGGTAAAACAAGTAATTATCTACATTTTTAGCACTCCATGGTGTCGCGTAGCGAAAATCACTTATGAGTGAGCCAAGATGACCTTGAAGCCCAAGGAGTAAAGTGAAACCTATACCACTCACAGCAACCAAGACTAATAAGCAAACATGTTCTTTTGAACGCGTGCTGGCATTAGACACTTTGAAACATAAATATAAGACAAACCAAGTGGCCAAAGCCACGCAAGCTATCAAGGTGGTCACTTGCAAATAAGAGGCTGCACCTAATGACACTAAACTTACTATCACGAGTGTTGTTCGTTTAACAAAACTTAGAGGGTTGACAACTAAATACAAAAAACTCATTGCCCCAATAAAGAAAAATAACTGATGCAAGGCATAAAACCGAATAAATTGCGCTAAATAAATCGAGCTAGGCATAATGATGAATGCCAGACTAGCCAGCAGGGCTTCTTTATGGCCCACCATTTTATATAAAAAAAGATACATACTCACAAGCAAGACACTGACGGCAAGCACAGAAGAATAGCGTGCTACGGCAACTGATTCCCCAAAGACTGAAAATAATAGCGCGATATAGCGGGTATAAAACTCCGCTCTGAGATACTCGCCATTACCGACCGCGAGCGTGCCATCCAACAATAAAGAACGCGCTGGCAGCAAATGGTAGAGTTCATCAACATAAAGCCCGTGATGTATATTAAACGAGAAAATAATTAATGAACCAAAGAACAGGCCTGCGGCTATTAATAGCTTCTGATATTGATGTAACTGTAATTTACTCATAATTTTTCACTAGCGAAAAATATCCTTGAACAAACCGTAAACCTTAAATTAAGGTCTACTCTATACACTCAGTACAGACATACTCAACGAGTAGTGTCTCTCCAACCCCTGAGACCCTATGGCTCAGATCAAGTTCTCAGTTTCATTTAATACATTTCGACCCTTCGATTAACTCAGGGCAGACAAAGCTCAACGAGCGAGATTTTTCCGGTCCCTGAGCCCGTCGAAGGGTGTTCCGGCTTACCACTCAACCCTTCGCCCCTTCGGTGAGCTCTGGCCAGGCAAGCTCAGAAGCCTGTATGGGAACGCTATACTTTGTTTTTAATGCTTTTACAGTACGCTATAAATTTATTACCCAGTTTACCTAGATAAGTTCTCATGATTCGTATCGCGCAATCTTCATAAAAAGGGATACGTTTATGTGCTTCAAAGAAAAAGGCTCTGGCCTTAGCGTAGTTCGCGTTTGAAAAATAATAGACACCCTTCCAATAGGCTAGATCTGCCCAGGCCAAGTTATAGTCCTGTTTCATTTTCTCGTTGGTGGGGTCATCACTACAATGCTTAGTGACGATGTCTTCTTTGGCTGACAACATAAGCATTCTATCTTTCGACATGTTGCCTGGATGTACCCGGTATTGAACCAGGGGCAAGTTGACTAGGCCGGCATCATATTCGCGGCATATACGAATCCATAAGTCCCAATTTTCTGCTGCCGAAAATTCTTCATCGAATAAGCCTACTTTATTCAAGGCTTCATGCAGAACAACAACGGTTCCACCCGTCATTCTATTGCGAACGAGCAACTGTGGAAGAATGTTTCCTGTGATGGTTTCATCACATAAGACGGTGTTGAGCACGCGCCCGTTTTCATCAATATTATCAATCGCACTATACACTAGGCCTACATTAGCTTTAAAAAGCGGAATTTGCAGAGCAAGCTTTTCAGGTTTCCATAAGTCATCACTATCCAAGAACGCGATATATTTACCCTTAGCTATTCGGATGGCATTATTTCTTGACGCAACCTGTCCTTGGTTTTGCTGATCTATCACTACGATTTTATCTGGGTGCTTAGCTTTATATTCCTGGATAACTGATAATGAATTATCGGAAGAGCCATCATTCACCAAGATAATCTCTAAGGATTGATAGCTTTGAGCCAAAATACTTTCAACTGTGCCGCCAACTAACGCTTCTCGATTATACACAGGCACAATCACTGAAACTAAACCTTGACTCATTTGATATTCCTTACAAACAACAAAATTTACATACGATGACTAAACTTTTGAGCGTTGTTTTTTCTCTCGCATATTCGTGAGGGATTCTGACACAAATTCATATTTAGAGGGCACTTTAAATCGCTCAAGTTTTTCTAAACAATGCTGCCTAATCGCCTTTTTTAATACTTTGACATCTACTCCTTGCGCATACCTAACTCTGACACAAACTTGATTACCCATCATAGTATGGGGCTCGCCATAAACGATAGCATCGATAACGTCATGCACTTCATTGATGATTGATTCAACCTCGACCGGAAAGACTTTTTCGCCACCTACATTAATAATGTCGGACTTCCGCCCAATAATACGCAGCCAATCGCCATCCACCTCGACCATATCCCCCGTACACAGCCAGCCATCCTGCTCTAGCATGCCTTGTGCATTCAAATAACCCAACATAGAAGATTGGGCTTTTACCCACAAAATATCATCAACTATTTTCGTTCTGAAATTATGACTATCTAGTTTCATCCATGCAGAGTCACCCTCTTTAGTTTTAGACCGCGGCGAGCCAAACTCAGAAGTGCCGTATTTTTGTATGATTTTTGCGTTTGGGAATACCTCAGGAAGCCTTACCCGCACACTGTCATTAATAGGTTCGGAACCATAGCTGACAATTTTAAGTGATGACAAATCAAAATACTGATATTCACCTGAAAGCAAGAGCAAATTGAGAAAAGAGGGCGAGACCGGTAACACCTCCACCTTACAGTCAGAAATAAGCTTACAAACAGCTCTTGGTGTTCGCGCTTCAAGTAGCGCTAAACTACCACCGCTGGATAAGGTATAAAAAAGTGTATCTATACCTGCGATATGATCAAGCAACAAGAATGACAGGGTACAAAATGTTTTTTTGACATATTCATAGCTCGTCAAAAAATTTTCTAAGTCATGAAGAATAGCTTTTGGCCGGCCTGTTGTACCGGAAGAAAATATAATAAAGCCAGCATGTTTTTTTTCAGACAAGCCAGCTAAAAGAGGATGCGTATTTGTATTTGCTCTTTTATCCCTTTCAATCAGTTCTGAACCACCTAAACACCCATCTATAGTGTTAAACAAATAC
>JBFJZQ010000356.1:0-3492 GCA_041622015.1 Oleiphilaceae bacterium | reverse complement strand
GTCGTGATCTTCGCCTTGCTGAAGCGCTGCGATGGTAACACCTTTTGGCAATACCAGGTCAGTCAGGTGAAGGATCGTTTCAACAGCAACATCTAGCATGTCAACTTCGATGTACTCAGGTAAGTCGCCTGGTAAGCAGATGATTTCAACTTCAACCAATTGGTGAGAAATTGAACCGCCGCCAGTTTTAACGCCTTTACATGCTTCTTCGTTAATAAAGTGAAGAGGTACATGAACGTGAATTGGTTGATCTTTGGTTACGCGTAGAAAGTCAGCGTGCATAGCATCACCGCGCGATGGGTGGCGTTGAAGATCTTTTAGGATTGCAGACTCTTCTTTTCCATCATAAGCGATAGTAAGAATGTGAGAGTAGAAAGCTTGGTTAGAAAGCGACTTCTTGATCTCGTTTGCTTTAAGGCTCAAAGTAACTGGGTCTTTACCCTTTACGCCGTATAAAATGGCAGGTACTTTGTTTTCAAGACGACGCAGGCGGCGGCTCGCACCTTTCCCCTGATCAGCTCGAAGTTCGGCGTTTACTATAAATGCATCAGACATGATGTTTTCCTTTCTAAATCACAGTTATCAATTCGCGACCAAATGATAGTGTGATGGTTCAATATAAAAAAAGCACTGATGTGCTTTTTCCTGGTTTTCTTTAATTGATCTACTGTAAGGAAATAATTCTTTAATTACAGTTGCTTGTCGTAAGCTTAATCAAAAAGTGCGCTGATAGATTCTTCGTTACTTATACGACGAATAGACTCTGCCAGCAGCCCTGAAATTGTAAGGGGGCGAATTTTACCACAATTTAGCGCTTTGTCACTAAGAGGTATCGTATCTGTGACGATTAACTCATCTAAAGTGGATTTTACGATGTTCTCTATCGCAGGTCCTGACAAAACGGGGTGAGTAATATAAGCGTAAACTTTAAGTGCGCCATGCTGTTTAAGGGCATCAGCGGCTTTGCAAAGTGTGCCTGCTGTATCCACCATATCATCAATTAACAAGCATACTTTATCTTTAACATCACCAATGATGTGCATGACTTGGGATACGTTAGCTTGAGGGCGGCGCTTATCAATAATGGCCAAATCAACATCGCCTAAACGCTTGGCCATGGCGCGAGCGCGAACAACACCGCCAACGTCCGGACTGACAACGATAAAGTCTTCAGTAATTTTACGTTGAATGTCGTCAACCAAAATAGGGGTGCCGTAGATGTTATCTACAGGGATATCAAAGAAGCCCTGAATCTGATCGGCGTGCAGGTCTACTGTGAGTACGCGATCTACGCCTGCACCGGTGATCATGTCGGCAACCACTTTGGCGGTAATGGCAACACGAGTTGAGCGAACGCGGCGATCTTGGCGTGCATAGCCAAAATAAGGGACCACTGCCGTAATGCGTGATGCTGATGCCCGTCTGAGGGCGTCAGTCATTACGATTAGTTCCATTAAATTGTCATTGGTAGGGGCGCAGGTGGGTTGGATGATAAAAACATCTTTACCGCGAACGTTTTCATTGATTTCTACCGTGACTTCTCCATCACTAAATTTGCCAACTTTTGCATCGCCTAATGGTAAGCGCAAATTATCGACAACTTTTTTAGCTAATTCGGGGTTGGCGTTACCAGTGAATACCATCATGCTAGGCATACGAGTGAAACCTCTTGATATCTAAATTGCAGTGTATGGAGAAAAGAATATGGCTGGGGTAGGAGGATTCGAACCTCCGCATGACGGGATCAAAACCCGTTGCCTTACCGCTTGGCGATACCCCAATAATGTGTGGCTTATGAAGCGTTCTCTTAGAGAGTCCATTGCGAACTTTTAGCTTCATTTAGCCTTTGAATTGCAGGAGAGAGATTGACTCCCTTGGCTATAAAGCCTTTGAATTTAGATTGTGCTTCATTCAAAACCTGTTGTGCTTCTTTTTCGCTATCAAAGCGAGCGAAGCAACATGCTCCTGTTCCTGTTAGTCTACTTGGTGCAAATTGGCTTAACCAATTAATTGCGCTTCGTATTTCAGGGTGAAGATGAGCTACAAGTGCTTCACAATCGTTGCGATATTCATCGCTTAAAAAATTGCTATCTGATTGATCTAGGTCGGCAATTTTTACTACTGTGTGCTGCTTGTTATCTTGTCCCTCAAGAGCGGGCGCTATTTTCTTCTTTGGGGTGCCTCTTGTCAACCTTTCATGTGAAAAAATTTCACCTGTATTTATATGGCACTCTGGAACGAGTATGACATACCAGGATTCACTAAGTGAGATGGGGGTTATTATCTCACCAATACCTTCAGCCCATGCACTTTGACCTCTCACAAAAATGGGGACATCTGCGCCTAAATTAGCGCCAATAGCAGCAAGAGAATCTTCGTCTAGGTCGATTTTCCATAAATAATTTAAGGCCAATAATGTGCTTGCTGCATTTGAGCTACCACCACCTAAGCCGCCACCCATTGGTAGATTTTTTTCGACTCGAATATGGACGCCAGGGAGTGAGTCGCTGAGTTTAGATTCTTTTTTTAATAGATCGGCAGCTTTATAAATTAAATTATCTTTTAGCGGGATCTCACCAAAGCTTGGTGAGATTCTAATGCCTGGTTCAGGCTCTAAGGTAAAGTGCAGCATGTCGCCTCGATCAAGAATCTGAAAAACACTCTGAAGTTCATGGTATCCGGCAAACGTTTGATTCGGACCTCTTCTGCCATTGATATGTAAAAATAAATTAAGTTTTGCCGGAGATATTAAGCTTAGGGAAGTATCCATTCTTTGACCGCCAAAATAATACGAATATTGTCTCGTTGAATTTTTATTTTTCCCGGTAAGGGGAGTTTATGATCAAATTGATAGTGGCTAAAATTAAGTGTCCACCCGTCTTGTATTAGCGAATCTGGTAAGCCTTGCCGGTTGAAGGTTTGAATGTATGCGGAGCCATTGGCAGGAAGTGCTTTTATCCAGGACGATAGATAAGAAATAGGTAAAGGAATGCCAAGGGCAGATTCCATTAAAGCGTCTGGCTCAAAAGAGCTAACAGGCTCTTCACCCGATTCATAGATAATTAGAAAATTTGGGTTACCGTAAAGTTTTGAAGAGCCTAAACCGAAAAAAGTTGAGGAGATATCTATTTCAAACTGATCATCTTCCTGAACCCACTTGTTAATGGCAGCAGTCATTGAGTCTTGTGGTGTTCTGATGCCTAGCTTTCCAAATAAAGACCAGTTATTTAGCTCTCTAAGTTTTATCTCGGTGCTAGGCCAGTCATAGAAAGCTTCATTCAATATAGGTTCTTTGGGTAGTATCGAGCAACCATGCAGAAAAATAATGAGTAATAAGAAAAGACTACGCAAATATGAGGGTAGTCTTTGGTATTTAAGGTGCTTCACTATTTACCTTTGAGTTGTCGTCGTCTTTGCTGCTTGGTTCTTCATTAACTATTTTTTGCTTAAGAGATTCTGGGGCTAGGCGGTTTATTGTCTCTAGCAAGACAG
>JBFJZQ010000355.1:0-3493 GCA_041622015.1 Oleiphilaceae bacterium | reverse complement strand
GGGTGAGTAATTGCAAAAGGTCACTATAAACGTTGTTGCCGAACAAGCTGGTGTTTCAAAAAAAACAGTGTCGCGGGTAATTAACGAAGAGCCCAATGTCAGCGAGGCGACTAAAAAAAAGGTACTTGCTGTATTTGATAGGCTTGGTTACCGCCCAAGTGCGCAGGCTCGAGGGCTGGCAACAAACCAGTCTTTTTTGATCGGTTTGATGTATGACAATCCCAATAAAAGTTATGTCTCTGAAATTCAAACAGGTGCATTAAGTATCTGTACCCAAAAGGGTTATCACCTGATTATTCATCCGGCAGACCACCTAACTGAAGATCTTATTGACTCTCTGGAAAATTTTTTGACCTCATCACGCCTTGACGGTCTGGTGCTTACACCACCTTTTTCCGACAGGGTTGACCTGATTGAAATGCTTGAGCGGCGTCAGGTGCCTTTCGTACGAATAGGACCAACTTTAAAACATCCAACTTCACCATCTGTGATCAGTAATGATCTAGAAGCTTCATATGATATGACCCGTTATCTGATCTCCCTCGGGCATACAAAGATCGGTTTTATCAAAGGACACCCAGACCATAATGCCTCAAAGCAACGTCTCAGCGGATATTTACAGGCACTCAAAGAAAACGGTATCAATTTTGATCCACAATATTTGCAACAGGGATATTTTACTTTTAGCTCTGGTGAAGACTGTGCGCGCAAGCTGTTAGCATTGCCATGTCGACCGACAGCTATCTTCGCAACCAATGATTATATGGCGGCAGGCGTACTTAAAGTGGCAAGCCAGCAAAAAATATCAGTGCCTCACGATTTATCTGTTGTCGGTTTTGATAATGCGCCAATTTCAAGTTACATCTGGCCATCAATAACCACGGTTAAACAGCCTATTCAGACCATGGCCTCCAGTGCATTGACTATATTGATCGATACCATCAGAAAAAGACCATTAGAAAATAATGAGCTGCAATTCAAAGATGAGTTGATTATACGAGATTCTAGTGCACCGTTACGCGGCTGAATAGGGTAGTTGAATTAAAGTTTAGTATTAAATACTTAAAAAATAATGCTGCCATCTAACTTTTTATGATTAACATTGACACCGGTGTCATCGTGTGGGTTAATAGCAGCATTAACCTATAGTTATTACCTAGTCATAGTGTTTGTCAGTTGATATATGACTGTTGCTATGTCTCTATGGGGATAAACTTACTAGCTTGATACGAAACGAGGTAAATTTATGTCATCGTTTAACGATACAAAATCAGCTGAAATTAATCGAATTACTCAGCGCATCATAAATAGAAGCAGAGCAACTCGAGAAAACTATCTGGAGCGTATTGCGTTGGCGACGCAAAAGGGGAGAACTCGCTCACGCCTAAGTTGCGGTAATCTGGCTCACGGCATGGCGGCTTGTAACCCGACAGATAAAAAGCTTCTAGCCGAGGAACAAGTTCCTAATCTGGCCATTATTAACGCCTACAACGATATGCTTTCGGCGCATCAGCCTTATGAACATTATCCAAAATTGATTAAAAGTACTGCCACTCGCCTAGGCGTAACCGCGCAGGTAGCAGGTGGCGTACCGGCTATGTGTGATGGCGTTACACAGGGACAGGCTGGCATGGAGCTTTCCCTGTTTAGTCGTGATCTGATAGCAATGTCCACTGCGGTTTCTTTGTCGCATGATATGTTTGACGGGGTTTTGTGTCTTGGCGTGTGCGACAAAATCGTTCCCGGATTGTTGATTGGTGCATTAAGTTTTGGTCATTTGCCGACAATATTTCTGCCCGCCGGCCCAATGCCAACAGGGCAGGGCAATAACGAAAAAGCCAAAGTCAGACAGGCTTATGCTGAAGGCAAGGTCGGTCGGGCTGAATTACTGGCTTCCGAAAGCGCCTCTTATCACAGTGCAGGTACTTGTACATTTTATGGCACTGCTAATACCAATCAGATGTTAATGGAAATTATGGGATTGCATTTGCCGGGTAGCTCGTTTATTCCGCCCTATACACAGCTTAGAGAATCATTAACGATTAGTGCTGTAGAAACAATGATTTCTCAGCTAAATGGCGTGCAAAATCCAACGCCGCTGGCACAAATAATCAGTGAAAAATCAATTGTAAACGGTTTAGTTGGTTTATTAGCGACCGGCGGTTCGACTAACCATGCAATCCATTTAGTGGCAATAGCAAGTGCTGCAGGAATTATTATTGATTGGCAGGATATGGCTGATTTATCTGCTGTAGTCCCACTACTTTGTCGTATTTATCCCAACGGAAGCGCTGACATTAATCATTTTCAGGCTGCCGGTGGTATGGGCTTTTTGATGCGTGAATTAAGCCATGGCGGATTCTTAAATCAAGATGTTTTTACTATCATGGGAGAAGGTCTTGAAGCTTATTTTCAAGAACCTAAATTGATTTCAAATCCACACGCAGAAATATTTCGTCAACAAAGTGATGTAACTCATTCAACTTTTACCCTTGAATGGCAAACGCTTGCCAAGGACAGTCATGATGAGACTGTATTAAGGCCTGTCGCTAATCCTTTCAGTCAGGAAGGTGGGCTAAAATTACTCACTGGCAACATAGGGAGAGCTGTTATTAAAGTCTCTGCGGTTGATGAACAACATCGAATAATTGAAGCACCCGCAGTGGTGTTTGAATCACAAACAGATTTTGAACAAGGCTTTCAAAATGGCGACCTAGAAAAAGACCTGATTGCAGTTATTCGTTTTCAAGGACCAATGACTAATGGAATGCCTGAATTACATAAATTGACACCATTATTAGGCATTTTACAGGACAAAGGTTTTAAAGTTGCAATAGTGACTGATGGACGAATGTCAGGGGCGTCGGGAAAAGTACCTGCCGCCATTCATTTAACTCCAGAAGCAAGTGATGGTGGCATCATCGCTAAAATCAAGGATGGTGATGTCATCCGGTTAGATGCCAATAAAGGAGAATTATCTTTATTGGTAGCGACGCAAGAGCTGGAGCAAAGATCGTTTTGTCAACCAAAAGAAATGGGGCAGTTTTTTGGTGTTGGAAGAGAGCTGTTTAATCACTTCAGAAAAAACGTTAGCTCTGCTGAGCAAGGCGCCAGTGTATTTAAATAAATTTTGTTATTTTAAGTGGCTAATATATCAGGCCATTATGTGGCAGGAGAAAGTATGAAGAAATTATTTGATTTAGTTATTTTTGGTGGCACCGGTGATTTGTCGATGCGTAAGTTGTTGCCAGCAATGTATCGTGCTTACTGTCAGGGTGACGTCGACGACGACTCACGTATTATTGTTTGTTGTCGCGCACAAGCTGACTTCGAAAATCTCAATAAAACAACAGAAGATGCATTGAGAGCTTTTCTCGGCAAAAATGAGTTTAAAATTGAGGACTGGGAGAGTTTCTCTAAAATAATTCATCCTGTTTTAATCAATTTGGTTGAGCTGGATAAAGGCTGGGATCAATTTGCCAAACTATTTGGG
>JBFJZQ010000354.1:0-3495 GCA_041622015.1 Oleiphilaceae bacterium | reverse complement strand
GGATGCCGCATCAGATTCCTTCTTCAAGGCTTCACGCTCGATTTTCATTTGAATCAAACGGCGTTCTAATCGATCTAAAGGCTCTGGTTTGGAATCCATTTCCATACGAATCTGACTCGCCGCTTCATCAACCAAGTCGATTGCTTTATCGGGCAACTGACGATCAGAAATATAACGATGGGATAATTTTGCCGCCGCTATGATGGCACTATTGGTAATCTCTACCCCATGATGCACTTCGTAACGTTCTTTTAAACCACGAAGTATCGCCACGCTATCTTCTACTGTCGGCTCTTCAACCAAGACCTTTTGGAAGCGACGTTCTAAAGCCGCATCTTTTTCAATATATTCGCGATATTCATTTAGTGTGGTCGCGCCAACACAATGTAATTCACCGCGCGATAAAGCAGGTTTCAGCATATTCCCTGCATCCATCGAGCCTTCCGCTTTACCAGCCCCGACCATGGTATGAATTTCATCAATAAAGAGGATGACTCGGCCTTCTTCTTTACCGAGCTCATTTAATACCGCTTTTAAACGCTCTTCAAATTCGCCTCTAAATTTGGCTCCTGCTATCAGCGCCCCCATATCCAAAGAAAGCACTCGCTTATCTTTTAAACCATCTGGCACTTCACCATTGACGATACGCTGAGCCAGACCTTCGACAATCGCAGTTTTACCCACACCGGGCTCACCAATTAATACCGGGTTATTTTTGCGGCGACGCTGCAATACCTGAATCGTCCGTCTAATCTCATCATCTCGACCTATAACCGGATCAAGTTTGCCTTCTACGGCTCTAGCGGTTAGATCAACAGTATATTTATCCAATGCCTGTCGGTTTTCTTCTGCACCTTGATCTTTCACGGAATCACCTCCTCGGACGCTATCTAATGCCTTTTCTAGAGCCGCATATTCTATTTTGTATTTTTTGAATAGGTCGCCCAAGGCCCCTTTATCGGATAACGAGGCCAACAAGACCATTTCACTGGAAATAAATTGGTCACCTTTCTTCTGCGCAAGCTTATCCGCTAAATTCAACAAGCGCCCCAAATCATTCGACATATGAATATCGCCATCACTACCTTCTACAACAGGCAGGCGATCCACCAATTCAGCAACATGCTGCCTGAAGGCCTTGACATCAATCGAAAGCTGTCTTAACAAAGCAGAAACGCTGCCGTTTTGGTCTAGCAGAACCTGAATCAAATGCACAGGCTCAATAAACTGGTTATCCTTCCCCAAGGCAACCGACTGCGCATCAGACAATGCTACTTGTAATCGGCTGGTCAATTTATCTATTCTCATAACTCACCTCTTTTATCGACCTTCATAACGAAGGCAGAAAAACTCTTAATTACCGAATCAATATGGCCGACTATTTCTTTTTCAAGAGTATGAGGGCAAAATATCGTCAAAAAAATGACACAGATCAACTTACTTCGATCAATTCTTAGTGAGCCCTTGGAAAACTCAATTTAGGTATACGTCACAAGCTACTCTCTTATGTTTGAAGTACAAGTCATTAGCGACTAATATAGCGCAAAATGTTTTTCTGGCTTTGCTTGGAACTCACTTTCAACGCCCTCCCATTAAAGAAGTAACACGTATCGCTATGCCTTCGCCAAAAAGTTTAAAATCAAATCAAACCCCAATCTTTATTGATTTCGAAGCATCGAGCCTTGACCTGCTTTCAAGCTATCCGATTGAAGTAGGTATTTGCTTGCCAAGCGGAGAAACGAGAAGCTGGCTAATCAAACCCCATGTGTTATGGAAAGACTGGTCAGAAAAAGCGGCACGAATCCATGGCATCTCAAAAACATTGCTTCAGGAAGAAGGCAAAGAAATCAGCGAAGTAATCACCGAACTAAATAGTATCATTTCGGGAACGGTATATTGCGATGCCTGGGCCTTTGATAGCTTTTGGCTTCATCGTTTATTTAAAGCTGGTAAATGCGAGCCAAACTTTGAATTAGATTCCATTACATCCATTTTAGATAGTGAACAAATTGACCAATGGCAGGACATTCGAGCTGGCGTTATCGATGAATTAAAATTAGTACGCCACAGAGCAGCTAATGACGCCCTAATCCTGCATAAAACCTGGAAAAAAATTGGAGCCTCCATTTAATGATTTACCCAAAAAAGTCTTTCTATTCTCTTTCTCTTTCAGCACTCATTATTCTGGGTTTAATCTCCTGCACACCGTCTTTCAAAACCACCGCAGAGCAGTGCGTAACCTCTTCGCCGGTTACCTTGATTAGAACAAAAACCTCAGATAATTCGGAATTTAAAGTCTTAGCCAACAGAACATCCAATGACTACAAATTATACCTAGAAGACGCCTTGAATAGTTTCAAAGACATACAGTCTAAAGACAGCGATGGAAATACCTTTCCACTGACAGACGACGAACAAACCGCTGTAGACTTCATACTCTCAAAAGCCAATGAAAAAATGGGCTATGTAATCGTCAATGGCGAGGTGGTTTCTGCTAGCAATCCTTTGGACTATATGGAAAGCTTAATGGCGGCAACGAGCCCAGATGAAGTTATTCAGGTTTTTGTAGATGCCAAACAGAATATTGCTCTGGCAATCGAAGATGGCCAAAGCGTATGTAATTACAGCAATAACTCAATTAATTTTATAGTTGAAGACCCCTCCAATACTGAGGCCAAACCAACAAGAGCAAACGCTCAATTAGAACTTTACTTCAATCCTTTTGATGATTTTCTACCAGATGATGTGAGAAAAGAAATATTTATTTCATTTGATGAGCTCGTCAGTGACCTCAGTATTAATGATAGACAAGAAAACAACTTTACTGCCGTCACCAGAACGACCAAAGATAAATTTAAAGCCCAAGGCTTCAGCCCTTTAGATGTAAGAACTGTCAATATCAATACTGACCAATCCAACCAGATATTTGAATACTCAGATATCTGGTTAGACTCAAAGTTTGGTGTGTTTGATATAAGTCAATCCAACAGAGTATGCCCATTAAAAGACGACGAAGGTAGAACAATTATTGGTTCGAATGGCAAAGTTATTCCAACACAATGCCCTGAAGAGTCTGTGACAAGAGTTCCTCAACATGATTCTTGTAAAGGCACCTTAGAAACAGACATAAATGATACCGGTACCATTGAAATCAATAATTTTGATGTCGTTCCTGGGAATGATCTTTTAGAAGCCGTGCAAAGACTTAGAGTCGAAATTGATTTCCCCATTAACGAAATACGCATATATGCTTCTACTTTCAAAGACGCTATTTTACGTGCTGTGGTTTCAGACCCTGATAATCCTAATCCTGATACGGAGATTATCTTTAACCCTACTGACTGTGAAAAAGCAGCAGTAAAACGAGAAATGATCGCCCTTCTCCCCGTAGAAGAACAAGCCGACTCAGAACTTGAACCTATCGAATTTATAGATATTTACTTTGATACGACCTTTGAAAGAGATGAAGATGGAGATTTAATTCTTGATGATGAG
>JBFJZQ010000353.1:0-3506 GCA_041622015.1 Oleiphilaceae bacterium | reverse complement strand
TGCTGAGGGAAAGGATACGTACACTAAAGGCAAGTCTTCACTCAAACTATCATCAAAAGCCTGAACATTTTTATCATGGTCAAATCCAGGATAAATCCAAAAATTAGTTTTCGGAATATCCAACTCACTAACATCCCCCTTGAATCCCGCATAAACACACAAATGAGATGATGAAACCTCAACTTTTTTAAGCTGCTCATCAAGCTTCAAGCTCTTTCTTACACTAACAGGTAGCAGTTTCTCTACAGTTGGAAATAGCCCTGCACAGCTGACTATTTTATCAGCAGTTATTTCATCTCCTTTTTCCAACCTGACACCGTAAGCTTTATTATTCTTCACCAGTATTTCTTTTACACCAGCATAGGTAAAGACTTCACCACCTGATTGCTGAATTATAGGGATAATAGTTTCTGCGATTTTAGCTGCGCCACCTATAGGATAACTTCCGCCCCCCATATAATGCTTTGCCACCATCGCATGCATCATAAATGAAGACCGCTTAGGCGGCAG
Source organism: Oleiphilaceae bacterium (assembly GCA_041622015.1). Taxonomy (GTDB): domain Bacteria; phylum Pseudomonadota; class Gammaproteobacteria; order Pseudomonadales; family Oleiphilaceae; genus PZPK01. The sequence continues at coordinate 2,996 of JBFJZQ010000353.1, read as the reverse complement.
ACCGTAATCTCCCCACTGCGCTGTAAGCACACCGATTAGCTCTTGGTTAGATGTTAGTTCACTCAAAACCTCATAGGTTGTTTTGAAGAAATAATCTGGCAGCAACTTATGACGAATTTTGTTATACAACTGTCCAACAATCCTCGGCAAAGCCTGACCTGCAAAAAACCTAGGCACTAAGGAGCTAACCTTATACAAAAGCTCAACATACTCATCTATTGCCTTTCCTTCACCTGGGAACTGCGCTTTTATCTCTGCTTTAAAAGCATCTTTACCAGCCAGATAATGGAAAGTTTTATCACCTATAATTATGTCATCATAAGACTCATCCATAGGTGCCCACTTTAGCTCCCCATCGGTAATAACATCAAAAATTCTTCGCAGCATTGACCAAGATTTTTGCATCTCACCAACATAATGGACACCAACATCCCATTCATAGCCATTTCGCTCATAAGCGTGCGTATACCCACCAGCAGTATAGTGCTGCTCTAGCACACAAACCTTTTTACCTAGCTTAGATAAAAGTGCAGCATTACATAAACCACCAATACCAGAGCCAATCACTATTACATCATAATGATCATCTGCCTTTTTTTTGCGAAAACGTGTACCTGTGCGCACCATAAAAAACGTCCTAATAGTTGACATGATCAATGCAATTTATTGCATAACAAAAGTATTAAACTCCAGCCCTACCAAATATGCAAGTTTTTGCATTAATTGATAAGTTCTTTGATATACTATTAAAACTTATATTCCTTATAAATTAAGCTCCGAGAAATCAATGTCGCTTAAACACGCTATCCTTGTCTTACTTGAAACAGAACCAAGTAGTGGCTACGACCTACTTAAGCAATTCAATAATAGCCTAGGCTATTTCTGGAATGCCAAACATCAACAGATATATCAACAACTTAAACTTTTAGCGATAGACGGTTTAATAGACTGTACAACTGAGGAACAACAAGGAAAGCCAGATAAAAAGGTTTATAAAATAACAACATCTGGCGTGGGTGAGCTTACCTCCTGGCTTTCGAACTCAGTCAAACCAAATAAAATAAATGATGCACTCCTTGTAAAACTTTATGGCGGCCACCTTACGAGCAATGAAAACCTACTTAAGGAGCTAGAGAATCATTTATCACTTCATAAAAAAACACTTATACAACTTAGACAGATAGAACAAAAATATTTAAAATTCTCACCTGAAGTGCAAGAAAAATACAAACTACCTTATATAACTCTCCGCAGAGGGATATTAGGTGAAGAAGCATGGCTGGATTGGGCGCTTGAATCGATAAAGATGATCAAAAAATAAACAAAGCTTTTTTAGTAAAAAAAGCGTATAATCTTGCACCCTTTCAAATACAACATAATTCTTTGAAATATTATTATTACTACAGGCGCATTATATGACTGACGTTGAGTCTCGTTTCGAGCACTTTGGACTTCCTGAAACTGTCCTTAGAGCTGTAAACGAATTAGGCTATGAAATACCTTCTCCTATTCAAGAAAAAGCTATCCCCCCCATCCTTCAAGGCAAAGATATCATTGGCCAAGCACAAACAGGCACGGGAAAAACGGCTGCGTTTGCTCTTCCTATCTTGGCTAATATTGACCCGAAAAACAAACAAACTCAGGTTCTAATTCTTGCGCCGACACGAGAACTAGCAATCCAGGTAGCTGAAGCTTGCCAAAGCTATGCTAAATATATTAAAGATTTTCAAGTGCTACCTATATACGGCGGCCAGAGCTATACAAATCAGCTTCGCCAACTAAGTCGCGGCGCTCAAGTTGTCGTGGGCACTCCTGGTCGAGTCATGGACCACATGCGCCGGAAAACACTCAGCCTTGACCACCTTAAAACATTGGTGCTTGATGAAGCCGATGAAATGCTACGTATGGGTTTTATTGATGATGTGCAGTGGGAACTAGAACACACACCACCAACACGACAGATTGCATTATTTTCTGCCACGATGCCTGCCGTCATTAAAAAAGTTGCTGAAAAACACCTTACTAACCCAGTAACTATCAAAATTGCGGACAAAACATCAACCGCCAAAACGATTCGTCAACGCTACTTAACCAGCGCTGGCATCAACAAATTAGACGCATTAACGCGAATTTTAGAAATTGAAGAATTTGATGGCATCATCGTTTTCGTCAGAACAAAAGTAGCAACAGAAGAACTTGCATCCAAATTAAATGCTCGTGGCTTTTCCAGTGCTGCTTTAAATGGCGACATAGCACAAGCGACACGCGAGAAAACAGTAGCGCGTTTAAAATCGGGTGATATCGACATTCTTATAGCTACAGATGTTGCTGCACGTGGACTTGATGTAGAAAGAATTAGCCACGTAATCAACTTTGACATTCCTTATGATACTGAAGCATATGTTCACCGTATTGGTAGAACAGGCCGCGCAGGTCGTTCTGGTGAAGCTATTCTGTTTATTGCTCCACGTGAGAAAAGAATGCTTAGCTCAATTGAAAGAGCGACTGGACAATCGATTGAGCGCATGGCGATTCCATCAGCTACCGATATTAACCAGATTCGTGTCGACCAATTTAAAAAGAGCATACTAGATAGACTGGAAAATAATAATATTTCATTTTTCCAAGATATCATTGAACAATTAATAACTGAAACTCAGGCAGACCCGGTCCGAATTGCTGCCGCATTAGCACACATCAGCAATGGCAATAGACCATTTTTACTAGACCCAAAGAGTGACCAAAAACTCAACCGCGAAGTAAAAGAAAGAGACAGAGATTCTAGCCCTCCTCGCGAGAGAAAAGAAAAATCTAGAGCCAGCAAGACTCCAAGACCTCTGAAAGACCATCCTGACATAGAACTAGTTAGATATCGCGTTGACGTCGGCTATAACCATGGCATAAAACCTGGCAACATTGTCGGTGCTATTGCTAATACAGCAGATCTAGACAGTGATTACATTGGTCAAATTGATATATTTAATGATTTTAGCACC
>JBFJZQ010000352.1:0-3512 GCA_041622015.1 Oleiphilaceae bacterium | reverse complement strand
AGACCCCTTAAACATACGTTTGAAGAAGCCTTTCTTTTCAATTTCGTGAAAGCGCAGGGGGACGTCATTACCTAATAAGCGTTCAACTGCATCATTATAGGCTTGGCCGGCATTACTTTCTTGATCATGAATAACCGGTACGCCAGAGTTCGATGAAGTCAAAACCGCAGTCGACTCAGGAATAATGCCCAGTAATTTGATGGCAAGAATGTCTTTGACATCTTCAACGTTGAGCATTTCACCTTTTTCAACGCGCTCAGGGTTATAGCGAGTTAGTAGCAGGTGTTCTTTGACAGGGTCCTGGCCGGTTTCGGCACGACGTGACTTACTGTTTAAAATACCCAGAATTCTATCGGAATCACGTACTGAAGATACTTCCGGATTAGTCACGATAATCGCTTCATCTGCAAAATAAAGTGCCATTTGAGCGCCGTGTTCAATACCAGCGGGAGAGTCACAAATAATGAATTCGAATCTTCCCTTGAGTTCTTCTAATACTTTTTGAACGCCTTCTTGTGACAGCGCGTCTTTATCTCTTGTTTGAGAAGCTGGGAGTATGTATAAATTCTCAACCTGCTTATCTTTAATCAGTGCCTGATTCAGCGTTGCTTCACCATTGATTACGTTCACAAAGTCGTAAACGACTCGACGTTCACAGTTCATAATCAGGTCAAGATTTCGAAGGCCTACGTCGAAATCGATTACAACCGTTTTGTGCCCCTTGAGCGCCAAACCTGTTGCTATTGACGCACTACTTGTGGTTTTACCCACACCTCCTTTACCGGAAGTGATCACAATTGTCTTAGCCAAAGTTATATCCTGTTATTCAGTTGTAGTAAAAAATTGTTATGTTTGAAACTTAAACATTTTCGATTTTGGAAACACTATAAAACTCAAAACACAGTGCCTTAGAATTCAATCTCTTTAATGCTCAGTGTTTCATTATCTAGGTAAACCTGAGTTGGTTTTTTTAGTTGGGATTTTTCCATATCCTCACTAATTTTATATTGCCCAGCGATAGAAACGAGTTCCGCTTCTAGACTTTGGCAAAAAATTCTTGCGTTGCTATTGCCTTTAACGCCTGCTAAAGCGCGACCACGTAATGCGCCATAAACATGAATATTGCCGTCCGCTAAAATCTCAGCACCTGCACTGACTGAAGCCATTATGATGAGGTCACCATCTGCAGCATAGACTTGCTGGCCAGAGCGAATAGGGTGATGAATGATCTTACTTTGTTGTCGCTCATTTTTTACAACAGTTTTAACAACTTCTTTGATAACTTCAACTGTTTCTACTTTTGTATCGTCTTCAGGAGTGATTTCAATTGGACGCTCTTTCTGTTTTGCTAATACCCCTAAACCCGCTTCTTTTGCCGCAAGTTGTTGGCTTGGGTGGCCTCCGCGTACTGCGACCACTTTAATCGAGAATGATAGGCATTGTGCAACTAATTCAGCAAAAGGAATTTCAGCTTCGGGTGCGAGTTTTTCTAAATCAATAACAACAGGCAAGTTTTCGAAGAAATCAGGAGCCTGGCGAGTTTTGTCTCGGAGCTCATGGTCAATTGTCTCTGTTTCATAATGATGTAATTCAAGGACGGTCATCGGAAGCAAAGACGCTTTGAGTTTTAAGCAGGGGCCTGACGTTTTTTGTACTGAAGGTGGCTGTTCGCTGTTTGATCCTTCAGAAAATAAGTCCTGAGTGCTTGTATTAGGTTTGCTTGAGCTGACTGTCGTACTGGTTGTCATTAAAGTACCTAGTTTCTATTGCAGAGAGTAGCGGATGCTAGCGTTATTGTTTTGTCTAGCTATCAAACTGTTTGGTCTGGATAGCTTTCGATATTATGAAACAAAATATCTTAACATGAGATTCATGGTTTCGCTCGAATTTTTAGACTTAATCTGGGATACTTTCGCCCCAGTTGCAGATCGTTCAGTATTGCGATTTTATTTGGCTGGTCGGTTTCGTGAATAATAATCATACAGTCCTATCTTTTCATTAAAACAGTGGAACCCAAAATAAGATTATGACAAGTGAACTTCATACGTTTGAAGATGGTATCGAGCAAGTCTCTATGCGGGACTATACCGAAAAAGCCTATCTAGATTACTCAATGTACGTCATTCTTGATCGTGCTTTACCGCATATAGGTGATGGTCTTAAACCCGTTCAGCGGCGCATAGTGTATGCCATGTCTGAACTTGGCTTGAAATCAACAGCTAAATATAAAAAATCTGCCAGAACGGTTGGTGATGTATTAGGTAAATTTCACCCTCATGGCGATAGCGCTTGTTATGAAGCTATGGTGTTAATGACTCAGCCATTTAGTTATCGCTACCCTTTAATAGATGGACAAGGTAACTGGGGTGCACCGGACGATCCTAAATCATTCGCCGCGATGCGTTATACAGAATCTCGATTAGCAGCCTACGCTGATACCTTATTAAGTGAATTAGGTCAGGGAACTGTCGAATGGGTGCCTAACTTTGATGGCACCATGGATGAGCCTAAAACGCTACCTGCGCGCTTACCCAATCTTCTACTAAACGGTACGACGGGTATTGCCGTAGGTATGGCGACAGATGTACCGCCGCACAATTTACGTGAAGTGGTCACAGCGTGTATCCGTTTACTGGAAGATTCTGAGCTTACTAATCAAGACTTGGCTGAGCATGTCTTAGGGCCGGATTATCCAACGTCTGCTGAAATCGTTACGCCAAAGAGTGAGCTGCTTCATATTTACGAAACAGGTCGTGGCTCAGTAAAAATGCGAGCAGTTTATCATCGTGAAAATAATGAAATAGTGGTGACTGAGCTTCCTCATCAGGCCTCGGGTGCAAAAGTGCTTGAGCAAATAGCAGGCCAGATGCAAGCTAAGAAGCTGCCTATGGTTGCCGATTTACGCGATGAATCAGATCATGAAAATCCGACCCGGCTAGTGATCGTGCCTCGCTCAAACCGTATTGATGCAGAGGCATTGATGGGGCATTTATACTCCAGTACTGATCTTGAGAAAAGTTACCGTGTTAACTTGAATATGATTGGTATCGATGGGCGTCCGGCTGTTAAAAGTTTGAAAACCATTTTAACGGAATGGTTGGTTTATCGTACTGAAACGGTTACTCGTCGTTTAAAGTATCGTTTAGACAAAGTCGAAAGCCGCCTACATTTATTAGATGGTTTATTAATTGCGTTTCTCAATATTGATGAAGTGATTCATATCGTTCGAACTGAAGATCAGCCTCGTCAAGTATTAATGGCGCGTTTTGGTCTGACTGAAATTCAAGCTGACTATATATTAGATACAAAATTACGTCAGTTAGCGCGTCTTGAAGAAATGAAAATTCGCGCTGAACAAAAAGATTTGGAAGCCGAGCGAAAAGAATTGAAAAAGATCCTTGGTTCATCAGCCCTGATGAAACAGTTGATTAAAGATGAATTGATTGCAGATGCAGAAAAATATGGCGACGATCGACGTTCTCCTATTGTTCAGCGCGGTGAGTCGAAAGCTT
>JBFJZQ010000351.1:0-3521 GCA_041622015.1 Oleiphilaceae bacterium | reverse complement strand
CATATGCAAAGTATCGGTCACCCGATTTTAGGGGATAAGTTTTATGCCCACGACAAAGCGTATAGCATGTCTACACGTTTAGATTTGCATGCAGCCTATATTAAGTTTTCTCATCCCTCTACAGGCGATATTTTGGAATTTGAACTGCCAATTAATTTTCAACTTGATTGAATATCGCGCTTATACAAGTAATGCTGCCATTTTGCTCAGATAAGTTATAAATTGATTCTACTTAAGCTGAAAACAAAAACAATAAGTCATTAATGCTTGAAATAGGGACGTGATATGGAATTCAAAGATTACTATAAAATTTTAGGCGTCGATCCCACCGCTGATGCTAAAGAAATAAAGCTCGCTTATCGGCGACTGGCGCGAAAGTATCATCCGGATATGAACTCGGAAAAAGGCGCTGAAGACAAATTTAAAGAAGTCGCAGAAGCCTATGAGGTACTTAAGAATGACCAGCGCAGAGCTAAGTTCGATGAGATACGAAAATATGGCGGTCGTAAAGATAAGGGCTTTGAGCCTCCTCCAGGTTGGCAAAAACAAGGTCAATCAGGTTCTCAATACAATGAACACATGAGTGGTGATTTTTCGGATTTCTTCAATTCGATTTTTGGAGGACAAGGGCGATCTTCCAGAGCGAATGGCAACCAGCAAGCACAGCGCGGCCAAGATGCCGAAATAGAACTCCCGGTATTTTTGGAAGAAACTATTAGCGATACCCAAAAGTCCATCGAATATATGCTACCTGTTTATGAAAATGGCCAGCGGAAAGATGTTAAAAAACAGCTGAAGGTCACGATACCGCAAGGTGTGATTGATGGGGAAAGGATTCGCCTGAAAGGTCAGGGTCATGTTAGCCAGTTTGGCGGCAAGACGGGAGATCTATATCTTCATATTCGAGTAGTTCCACACCCGATATTTGATGTGCAGGGGCATAACCTAGTTCTGGCTTTACCGCTTGCACCTTGGGAAGCGGCCTTAGGTACCAAAGTCACTATTCCTACCCTGGAAGGCAAAATTAGCGTGAGTGTACCGCCTAAAACACAAGCGGGTAAAACTCTGCGCTTAAAAGGAAAGGGGCTAAAAGGCCGAAAATCAAAAGAGGGTTGTATTACAGGAGATTTGCTAGCGATTATTAAAATCGTTATGCCATCAGAGATCAACGAGGAGCAAAAAAATCTTTGGCAAGCACTAGCTGTAAAGGGCGCTTTTGATCCACGAGCTGAATGGGGTGCGAAAAAATGAGTCAAACACATATTAGTATTTCATCTACTGAATTATCCATAGTGACTGGTGTCGAAACTGAAGTCATTGTAAAGCTGGTAGAGTATGGCATCGTTGAACCCTTAAATGGTGATCAGGTTGAAGTCTGGGAATTTGAAACCTCAAGTGTTCACTGGATTCAAAAAGCATTACGCCTTCGGAAAGACCTAGAAATAGATTGGCTGGCAGTATCCATGGTGATTGAATTGATGCAACAGAAGGAAGCGCTTGAGAAACAAAATGCGGCTTTTCAGCGGCAATTAAGTCGTTTTACCAAATAAATTTTAGTCATACCTTAAAAAGTCCTTTTATCTTGGTATTTGACTACTAACGCTATCGCTGAACCTGTCGAAAGACTAAACTATCATTCGTAATGAATGCTAAATTAGTCTTCCGACGAGTGGGGTGAGGTTACTTCTTAATTATTAAAGGTATTATAAATCACCCGAGACATTGACTGATTATCTGTGCCGGAAACATACTGGAATGTGCCTGTTTCTTTCCAGAACTGCCACCATGGCACTTTCTTAGTGTAGGTGTTGAAGTCAACATTTACACCCGCGTTGAAGTTGTTGTACACATAAGTTGCTACACCACGAACACTGTCTTCTTTTAAACCACCATGATCATAGTGCTTTGACATTAATACCGGGAAGTGGTTATAAAGCAGTCCATTCGGTCCATTTTGGCTTGTACGCTTTCCGCTATAACTAATCGACTTTGAACAGCTATCTATTGCTGCAGGTGACGATGCAGCGCAAGAAGACGAAGCAGGAACAACACCGTCGCTAGCACCAGAAAGTAGCAGTTTTAATGGGTTTGTATTGCCGCCACTTCCTGAGAAACGTAAGCGAGGAATATCGTTAGCTTGCATTGAGATACTACGAGCACCAGAATAAGTTAAGTCTTGAACGACACCTAAATCAGACATATTTGAGGCACTTAGGTCTAGGCCCAAGAAAAAACCGATTGTATCTTTAATAAATTGTGGCACGCTTGAATTGGCAACAATCCCAACTGCCAGGTCAGCAAAGTCTGTTCCGCCACCCGCGCCACCGAAATCAATCGTGGCAATAATATTCAAAGGTTCATAGCCTGCATTAGTCATCCAGACTTCCTGATTGGCTAAGAAGTGGCGCATAACTTGGTCACCCGTGCTGTGAATAACGACAACGCAGCCATTACTACAAGTTCCTTGCGCTGAATAGACTTTAGCTTGCTCAAATATTTGTTGGGAAATTTTGCCTTCTACACGCTCAGCAGAACTCCAGTTTAACTTTCCTTCTGCTCTCTGAAGCCAAAAGTCCGAGATCAACTCACGGCTATATACTTCGGCGTCTGAAGGTTTGCTGGAGAGATCCCCAAACTGGAATCCATGCACTAGAAGTACATTATGTCCGGCTATTTGTGCATTAGCCGTGCTGGTAAATGCGACAGTTGCAGCGGCAGCTAATGAAAGCATTGCCATGGTTTTCTTGAGGTATTTAATTGTTTTCATGTGAGCACCTTTATTATTGTATTTTTACTTAGCCAGGATAGGGCAAAACCGGCTAAGCATTCCGAGAATAAGTGACTTTAAACTCAAGGTTTGTAATCACTTATTTTTCACTCATTGGAGTGAAAACTGTTTATTATTCTTGTTCGAGTCCTGCCATCTTTTGTAAAAATTGTAGGCGCTGTAAACTCTGTTTATCTTCATAGGCTTCGCGGCTATAGCTATCTAAATCGAAACCATGTATTTCATAGGACTCTTCTTTCGAAGAACCATAACCTGTGATATCTCCAGGAGCGGCAGGGGATCGTGTTACGTTAAAATCCTTCAGTACATAAGGACCAGGAAATCCTTTGCTTCTTAATGTTTCTGCATGGACTTTCAGTAATCCCGTGCTCTTACCTGAATTGAGTGTAAATGTGTTGTTTAGGTGACTAATGGGACTAAGTGTTGCTTTATCAAAGAGGTTTGCTTGTACACGGTAATGTCCAGGAATATCAACCGTAAAATTGGCAGGGATGACCAAGTCACTTCCTTCAACGTAAGAATCAGATAAGCTTTCAAGGATGGCTTCGGAGCCCACTAGTTTAAAAATTGTACTGACTTTCGCTTGTTTTGAATTGTCGAAAATAATCTTCGCAGAGAGGATTACATCTGATTCTTGGATGTCTTGAAGTTGTTCAGAGCTGATAAGGGTATTAAAACTACTTGTGTTGTCTGAGCGAGAAACTGATCTCAAAGCGATTTCCTTTTGAATACT
>JBFJZQ010000350.1:0-3522 GCA_041622015.1 Oleiphilaceae bacterium | reverse complement strand
TGCGGAGCAGCGCGGCGGTCCGGTTTACGCCTTGTGGAACCGGTCGCCGGAAGCCGCGAGCTTTTCCATGCGGCGCGTTTAGATGAGGTGGTGCTGGCAATTCAAGATATTCAGAAGCGCTTTGACTATGCGGAGCAGTATATAGTCGGCTTTTCATTAGGTGGGAATTTTTCATTACGTATAAGACAAGAAGCAAGTAAATACGCGCTTCAGTTAAAACATATTGTCGCTATTAGCCCTGTTTTTAATCCAACTGAAACCATGAAAGCACTAGAAACAGGCACACTGATTTATCGAAAATACTTCTTAAAAAAATGGAAACGGGCTCTTAAGAATAAGGCCAATAGCTTTCCAGATAAATATGATTTCAACGATCTTATCGCTGCCAATAGTTTAAGTGATATGACTGAAATGCTAATCCGAAATCACACCACTTTCGACTCAGTTAATGATTATTTCAATAGCTATACACTAAGCCCTGATGCGATAGAACATTCAGATATTACAACAGATGTGATTTTAGCCGCTGATGATCCGGTTATTCCTCTTTCAGGTACAGATGACTTTTCATCTTCAGAAAACTTCCGACTTAGAATTTTTAATCATGGTGGACATTGCGGTTTCATCCAAAATTGGCACTTCGAAAGCTGGGTAGATAAAGAACTTTTGAGCCTTTTTACTTAGGCTTCTCAGTTTAATCTCAAGCAAGACTCATCTAATCAAACATTTACACTGAACACTTAACCCGATTGGAGCTATACATGTTTTTTAATAAAGGAATGCAACGTTTTAAAGGTAAACGGATCGCTATAACAGGTGCAGCCAGTGGTTTAGGTCGCGCATTAGCATTGAGATTTGCAAAACAAGGTTGGTCAGTTTGTATTGCCGATATACATATGGAACGAGCACATGAGGTATCTCGCGAAGTTGAAAATGCCGGCGGAAATGCTGTGGTGTTTGAATGTAATATTTCAAAACCTGAAGACTTTCAAGGTTTAGCCGAGCACTTAGAGTCTGCATGGGGTGGTGTTGATATACTAGTTAATAATGCAGGAATTAGTAGCTCTGGCTCTCTTCAGGAAAGTAGCTATGAGGAATGGCAGCGTCTTTTGGATATCAATTTAATGGGCGTAGTCCGTGGCTGTAAAGTATTCACGCCCTTAATAGCGAAACAAGGCCGAGGCCATATTGTAAACGTTGCTTCCTTTGCAGGCATTGCATCTGCTCCTGGCATGGTGACTTATAATGTCGCAAAAGCAGGGGTTATTTCCTTAAGCGAATCACTCAGACATGAATTAAGTGCCGATAATATAGGTGTCAGTGTCGTCTGCCCTGCTTTCTTTCCGACCAATCTGATGGAGTCGATGAATAAAGAAGAAACCAAATTACTTGTGACAAAACTGATGAAACGTTCAGGAGTTACCGCCAAAGATGTTGCTGACCACATATATAAAGGAATAGAAAACAAAGACTTTATGCTGATAGCCCATAAAGACGCACGTTTGCAATATAGTATGAAACGCTTATCTCCTGATCTTTTCCATATGGGTATGCATCAAGCTTTAAAAAAGATGGGCATGGCTTAACTTAAAATATACATTTAAAGAGGCTAAGAATCATAGATTTATTCAACACCTGCTTATAAATAGTCTTTCAAAGCTCCTCTGAACTTGACTAAGCAGGTGTTGATAAACCTATGATTCAAATTACTCACTGAATATTGGGTTTCTGAGCACTAAAGCAATCATTTTACTAATGACTCCTTGTTGAAAGCGATCCTTTTTGGTTGCACTAACATAGCATTGGCAACTAAGCACAAAGCATTCCTTTTGAATGTGAAGAAATCGCTTAGTAAAACTATTGAAACTGATCAAAAGCGGTCCCTTCTTGATAGACGAAAGAAACGCTGATTTTCGAGTTAAGAGCTACCAAAATAAGCTCTTAACATAAACCACGCCGACTCATTCACTGTGTCCGTAATACTTGCCAAGCTATTCTATCGGGTCAGATATTAACCTAACTAATGCATGCTTGTGCCTAAGGCCTAATAAAGACGTTGCATAACCACCTTCAAAATCTGCGTTATACATAATAAAGTCGTTCTCGGCGTTCGCTGATGTATTGGTCCAATAGACGTAATTCGTGCCATCCTTCAATGTATTGGGGAAATAGAAAGAGTTAATCGTAGGACTCATATATTCACCTTCCACACCACATAAACTACCATTTCGTATTTCTTCGCCAGGTTTATTACTACAGAAAATTAATGACTTGAGCTCATCCAATTCGGGTAAACGCCAATTACTTCGCCCACAATATCCTTCAGTATTAACGGCAGCAATATAGGCTTCTGTATGACAGTACTCCCCATCTTCCGTATCAGGGGAAAGAGAACAGGCGAATTCTTTAGCTAGCCAACTATCTCTTGGGTCTACACCGTTTTCGCCTAGATTAGAGGTGTGCATATACGCCCAATTTTTGTCGTGAAGGCCACCATCATTTGTCTTAACCTCCCAAAGCGCACCGCTAGTATTGTCTTTCACACACTGCCACTCACTCGCGTCCACACTGACTTCACTACCATCTTCAGTGACCTTGACATAGTTATCCTCGGTGCAATAAAGCTCCACGGTAATATCCTCTGTGCTCGAAAAACCACTAAGATTATTCAAGAAGCAACTACCAGCTCCCTCTCTATTGGTAAGAGAAACCTCATAGGCATGAAAAGGCAGGACAGGGCCGTCAAAAAGGAACAAACCATCTTCAGTCACTTCAATGTTTTGGTCCTCACTGGCAACGGTTTGAGTACCAGATATATTGCTCGCCTTTACCTGTAATTTGAGCGTGTCTTGGGTTCCTCTCACTAACATCACGCTTGTAGACCAATCCCTATCGAAATTTTCATAGTAAGTTCCAGTCCTTAAGTTAAATATACCTGCTGAGTCATTAAAAGTTTGACTCTGATTGCCAGTCCAAATAGAACTTAAGTCTTTAGGTGGGTAGCTATTATCCTGTAGCTCTCCAAAGAAGTTCGTATCAAATGACACTGAGGATGAGCCTGCCATTCCATCGCACTCTTTAGCTCCCATACTATTGGGAATATCTATCTCGCCATCTGAACAGCTGAGTATTAAGTCTGACACTTCATGAGCCAATGGGACACGCCAGTCATCAAAACCACAGAGTTGAACATCATTAACCCGCTGCACATGCAGTTCGCTGTGACAAAACTCATCACCACTTTCCGAACAGTTTTCATCGTAAGCTTGATACTTTCTGTCATCTACTTGGTTAGTCGAATTTGAAAATCTCCATCTGCTGCTAGACAGCGAGGTATCCTCTGTTTTACGCTCCCAAGTTCTTCCTGTCTGGGCATCATAGATACACCGCCACTCAATCGAATGGTCAGGCAGGGTATTTCCGTCTTCATCTAGTTTACTAAAGCGTGCACTGAGAAAAGTAGGTAGACAGGTGACAACAGTCTCAGGCATTAAGAATGCTGCTGTCAGGCTGGCATTAGTT
>JBFJZQ010000349.1:0-3563 GCA_041622015.1 Oleiphilaceae bacterium | reverse complement strand
GGGGTTAAGTCATCTCGTGATTCTGTAAATTTCATCGTAGTGTCTTCTGTTTAATTTTAGTGCTGAAAAATTGGAGTGAAAGAGTATCAGATAATCGATTGTTCGGCTTCAAAATTAGAAAGTTTGGAGAACTGCCATTCAAATTGTTTGATGTTTTGTTGTATGAAATCAATAAATGTTCTCGTTGCAGGAGTGGGGGTCTTGGCTTTTGGATAAACAAGGCACCAGCTTCTTTTTAATGGGAAGCCGGGTAGCTCAACTACTTGGAGTGTGCCAAGTTGAAGTTCTGGTAAAATTCCAAGTTTAGGTAAAACAGCAACGCCTAGGCCAGCGATTGTGGCGTGTTTGATTATTTCATTGGAGCCTAATTCCATAATCGGGTTTAAATTAAGTCGTTGTTTTCGGCAAAAATCTTCAAGTGCAAATCGAGAGCCGGAGCCTTGTTCGCGCACCAGGAGGCCGGAGTTAAGAAAATTATTTAGGCTGAGCTGTTTTTGCTGGAGGATAGGATGCCCTTTTGGGGCAACCGCAACCAGTTCGTTATCCAAAAAAGGTAAAGAATGAAAAGGCTTGTCTTCCGGAACCATGCCCATAATTACTAAGTCATCGGAATTGTTGTTGAGTCTTTGAATGGCGCTGGAACGATTTACTACGCTGACATTTATGGTTATTTGAGGGTGGAGGTTTAAGAATGGGCGTAATAAATAAGGGATAATGTATTGGGCAGTGTTTACGCCTACTAATTTTAGCTCTCCGGCTATTGTGCCTTGAAGCTCTGCTAAGTCGGATTGTAATATTTCAAGCTCTGAAAATATCTTCTCAATGCTTTTGGCTAAACGCTCACCTGCGGGAGTGTAGTAGAGCTTTCTGCCAATATATTCGAAAAGTGTGCTCTCCACAGCTTCTTCAAGTAAGCGAATCTGGCTACTGACCGCAGGCTGAGTTAGTCCAAGACTTTCTCCGGCCTTGCTGTAGCTGCTTTGCTCATAAACGGCTAAAAACACTTGTAGTTGGCGAAAGCTAATTCGGTTGGTGAGATTTTTTAATCTATTCTGCATGTTTTCTCTTTGAATAGGCCTGAAGTTAGTGTTTATCTCTTAAGTATAAGTAAAAACTTATAGATAATCGAAATTATATCAATTTCTGTTTTTAGTCATCTCTTTATACACTTCTTGCAATACAAGCCAGTCGGTTTGAGGAGGGGTAAATGCAAAACAATAAAATGTTAAAAAAAGTACTCATTGCAAACCGCGGTGAAATTGCCGTTCGGATTGTAAGAGCTTGTGCAGAAATGGGGCTTAGGTCGGTCGCTATTTATACTGAGCCAGACCGGTATGCTTTACATGTAAAAAGAGCGGATGAAGCTTACTCTTTAGGTGAGGATCCGATCGCGGGTTATCTGGACCCACAACGTATTGTGAATTTGGCGTTTGAAACCGGTTGTGATGGAATTCACCCTGGTTATGGCTTTTTATCGGAAAATGCTGAGTTTGCCCGCATCTGTGAAAGTAAAGGCATAGCGTTTATTGGGCCAAAAGCAGATGTCATTAATAAAATGGGTGATAAAACCCAGGCGCGTGACAGTATGCGTGCTGCCGGAGTGCCTATTACTCCCGGTTCAGATGGCAATCTGGCTGATCTTGATGAAGCCTTGAAGTTGGCTGGAGAAATTGGCTATCCGGTAATGGTAAAAGCAACTTCAGGAGGCGGTGGCCGAGGTATTCGACGATGTGACAGTCCTGCAGAGTTAAAATCTCAATACCCTAGAGTGATTTCGGAAGCAACTAAAGCCTTTGGTTCTGCAGAAGTCTTTATGGAAAAGTGCATCGTTAATCCGAAGCATATTGAAGTCCAGATATTGGCAGATAGTCATGGCAATGTAATTCATTTATTTGAACGTGATTGCTCAATTCAGCGTCGAAACCAGAAATTAATTGAAATTGCGCCTAGTCCACAGCTAACGCCAGAACAGCGTACTTATATTGGTAACTTAGCTGTGAGAGCGGCGGAAGCGGTAGGCTATGAAAATGCCGGCACAGTGGAGTTTTTGCTAACGGGTAATGAAGTGTACTTCATGGAAATGAATACCCGAGTACAAGTAGAGCATACTATTACTGAGCAGATCACCGGTGTAGATATCGTTCGAGAACAGCTAAGAGTTGCCTCTGGATTGCCGCTAAGTTACCGGCAAGAAGATATTCAGTTCCGAGGCTATGCCTTGCAATTTCGAATCAATGCTGAAGACCCTAAGAACGATTTTTTGCCAAGCTTTGGCAGAATCTCGCATTATTATGCGCCCGGTGGGCCGGGCGTTAGAGTGGATACAGCAATTTATACTGGCTATGAAATACCGCCTTACTTTGACTCAATGTGTCTAAAGTTAGTGGTGTGGGCGCTTACTTGGGATGAGGTAATTGCGCGGGGTCAGCGAGCCTTGGATGATATGCGTTTACATGGTGTGAAAACAACGGCCACTTATTATCAGCAAATTTTAAATCACCCGGATTTTGTAAAAGCTGAGTTCAATACGAGCTTCGTTCCAAGTCATCCCGAATTATTAAACTATTCAGAGAAAAAGCACCCAAGTGAAGTCGCATTGGCGATTGCAGCCGCTATAGCTGCTCACGCAGGTTGGTAAAATTAGGAGAAAATAGATGAGTAATACAAAAAAAATTGAAGTCACCGATGTGGTTCTCCGTGATGCTCACCAATCGCTGATTGCCACTCGAATGAGAACTGAAGATATGCTGCCAATTTGTGAAAAATTGGATCAAGTCGGTTATTGGTCATTAGAGGTATGGGGGGGAGCCACTTTTGATGCCTGTGTACGTTTTCTAAAAGAAGACCCTTGGGAAAGATTAAGACAGCTTAAGCAGGCGCTACCCAACACTCGTTTACAGATGCTCTTGCGTGGCCAAAACTTGCTAGGATACCGGCATTACGCAGATGATGTGGTGGAAGCATTTGTTCAGAAAGCAGCCGATAATGGCATTGATGTATTTAGAATTTTTGATGCCCTGAACGATGTTCGTAACCTTGAGACGTCCATTAAAGCGGTGAAAAAAGCAGGAAAGCATGCGCAGGGTACAATTTGTTATACAACGAGCCCTGTTCACACCTCTGCCTTATTTGTTCAGCAGGCTAAGCAAATGCAGGCTATGGGTGCAGATTCTATCGTCATCAAAGATATGGCCGGATTATTAACGCCATATGCGACTTATGACTTGGTCAAAGCGCTCAAGAAAGAAGTAGATTTGCCGCTGGTTGTCCATAGTCATTCAACCTCTGGTTTGGCGCCATTATGTCAGATGAAGGCTATAGAGGCGGGCGCTGATCGAATTGATACTGCTATTTCATCCTTTGCTTCGGGCACAAGTCATCCGGCTACGGAATCTCAGGTCGCAGCTCTAAAAGGCTCGGAGTATGACACCGGCTTGGATTTGGTGTTGTTAGGCGAGATAGCTGATTATTTTCGTGAGATTCGTAAAAAATATCATCAGTTCGAAAGTGAATTTACTCGCGAAGATGTATCGGTTCAAATCAGCCAAGTTCCAGGCGGTATG
>JBFJZQ010000348.1:0-3564 GCA_041622015.1 Oleiphilaceae bacterium | reverse complement strand
GGATTGAGCTGTGCCGAAATGCCTGGATTGAGCTGCGTCGAAATGCCTGGATTGAGCTGCGTCGAATACCATTGGAAGTACTCAGAGTTTAATCTGGAAGACCCTTCGACGGGGCTCAGGGAACGGATATTTAGCTCAGGGGTGACGGGGGCACTTTAGCTCAGGGAACGGGTATTTAGCTCAGGGAACGGGTATTTAGCTCAGGGAGCGTGAACTTTAGCTAAGAGTGAGAATGACTCTACGATTGGTTTTGCTTGATCAGCAAGTTTTGCATTTCTTCTGCACATAAAGGCTTGGAAATTAAATAACCCTGAACCATGTCACAACCATTTTCACTCAGCAGATCTAGCTGGGCGCTATTTTCGACACCCTCGGCAACAATCTTCAAGTTTAAACTATGCCCCAAGACAACGATCGCCCTGACAATGGCTAATTGAGACTGTGAATCCTCTATGCCATCCACAAAACTTTTATCAATTTTAAGCGTATCGACTGGAAAATCTTTCAGATAACTTAAAGAAGAATACCCTGTGCCGAAGTCATCGACTGATATTTTCAACCCTAAAGATTTAAGATCCTGCAAACAATGTATCGCTGAGTGAGAGTCTTCCATAATCATACTTTCCGTCAGTTCCAACTCTAAATATTCAGGCTGAATATCGCTCTCTTTAATCACCCCTTGAATCATGGTTTTTAAATCAGCATTACGTAATTGCCGTGTTGATAAATTAACCGCCACGCTAATCGCGCCAAGGCCATCCTTACGCCAACGTTGCGCTTGCTGACAGGCTTGCTTCAGTACAAACAAGCCAAGATCTGAAATCAATGCACTTTCTTCAGCAATATTGACAAAGTCAGCGGGAGTCACCAAGCCTTTACTGGGATGGTTCCAGCGAACCAAAGACTCTACCGAATGGATTCTATTTGTATTTACATCTAATTTTGGCTGATAAAAAACTTCAAGCTCATTGTTCTCTAGCGCACTTCTAAGCTCATGCTCCATTTCTAGCTTTTCACGGGAGAAGGTTTTTAAACTTTCATCAAACATTTGAATCTGGTCACCGCCTTGGAACTTGGCTTTTTGAATCGCCAACGCAGCAAACTGCATGAGAATTTCAATATCCTGGGTATGCTCAGGCACCAACGCGATTCCTACGCTACAAGATAAAACCACGCCCTGACCGGCCACTTCATAGTGATTCTCGGTCACGGTTTCAAACAAACGCTGAGCAAACTTTTGGACATTGAATGTCGGACTGCATCCAACCACACAGGCAAACTCATTGCTACCGACTCGAGCCAAAATATCTACTTTCTGAATATTTTGTGAAAGCCGGGAAGCAATGTCGCACAAGAGCTGGTCAGACGCTTCATGACCAAAGCTTTCGTTAAATTGTTTAAAGCGGTCAATATCAAGCGTCACTAGGGCAAATGACACACCTTCATCTCGAAATCTCACTAAGGCGCGATGCAACTGATCTTTAAACTGAACGCGGTTGGCCAACTTCGTTAAGTCATCATAATTTAATAAGTAATCCAGCTTTTTATCTGCGGCTTTTCTAAAGGATAAATCGGATACCATACCCGCATAGTATTTGATCGCGCCTTGTTCATCATGAATCACATTGATTTGCGTCCACTGTGGATAATAATCCCCTTGAAAACGTTTCTCTAGTAACTCCCCTTGCCATTGATCCTTGGCTTTTACCTGAAGAAAAATCTCTTCGAAAACCTGTTCACGTTTGGGTGTATCACTCATATCTTGAATGCGTTTACCATAAAGTGAATTAGCTTCATAACCGCTTATTTTGGCAAGAGCGGGATTCACAGATAAAAAACGATACTGCGGGTCGAGCACAAAAACACCCTCTGAGGTATGATCCACCACAGATTTTGCTAAACGAACTTGTTCATCACGAAGAACTTCAGATTGAATATTTCTTCGCGTCCCAAGGAGCCTGAGTGCCTTGCCCTTAGAATCCCTATCAACAACTTTTCCGCACTCTTCAAGCCATAGCCAAGCCTGATCATCCTGACAGACACGGTACTGCATAACGTAATCTGATAAACGCCCATCCAGACAGGCATTCAAGGTATCGCGAACATTTACATAGTCGCTAGGATGAATCACCCGCTTTAAGGTTTTGATAATTTCATCAGAGCTTTGTTCTTTAGGTCCAAACACAGCAATGAATTCTGATTGATAAAATTGGCCGTGAAGAACATCCCAATCAATGAGCCCAAGATGTGTTGCAGACATCGCTTGTGTCAGGCGGGTCTGGCTTTTCACCAAAGCATCGCTGATTTGTTTTCTAAGCGCTATTTGCTGGCTTAGCTGGGTATTGGCATCGGTTAATTCTTTGACCCTATCTTTGAGTGATGCTTCAAACGCAGATTCTTTCTGAGAAAGTTCTTGCTCTAACGCCAAACGTACCTTCCTTTCAGTGACTAAAGCATCATAAAGCGCCGCCTTATCTGCATCACGAGCGAAGCTAGTGAGCGATAAAGATTGCTGAAGAAACTTTTTAATAGAACCAAGATTCATAATTGTCATTCTGGAAAGAAGGCGTGGCCTAAGTATAGCCTGAAAAAACCAGGGCTATCATTAGCTTTGGCTAGATAGATGAAATTTATAACAAATACTAATTGTTAGTTAATAAATCTGGAGCACTCTGGGCAAGTTTTTTTAAATCGCTACTGGTATACTCGAGCGATATTTAGCTTCAAGTTAAACGACTTATTTTTAATTTCTTAAGAAAGTAATTCTCATGGATGTTTCTCATATATTAGATGGCCTGAATGATGCTCAGCGAGAAGCGGTCGCTGCGCCTATGCAAAACCTATTAATTTTAGCCGGTGCTGGCAGCGGAAAAACACGCGTTTTAGTGCATCGCATCGCCTGGTTAATTGAAATTGAACGTTTAAGCCCATCGTCCATTATGGCCGTTACCTTCACCAATAAAGCCGCGAAAGAAATGCGTGGGCGTATTGAAGAGTTATTGAAGCTTCCAGGTCGCAATCTTTGGTTTGGCACTTTTCACGGTATTGCGCATCGCTTATTAAGAGCGCATTCGCGAGATGCTAATCTGCCTGAAAACTTTCAGATACTCGATTCCGATGACCAACTTCGTATTGTAAAACGCATAATGCGCGAAAATCATGTTGATGAAACCCGTTGGCCGCCCAAGCAGGTGCAGTCCTTCATTAATGGTAAAAAAGATGAGGGTTTGCGCGCGGCTTATTTGCCACCCAGCCACAGCCAATATGATCAGGTAATGGCGAAACTGTATCTTGCCTATGAGAATCAATGCCAGCAATCGGGCATGGTCGATTTTGGTGAACTGCTTTTGCGTTCACATGAACTCTGGCTAAACAACCCGGCACTTCTGGCTCACTATCAAGACCGTTTTCGCTATTTACTGGTAGACGAGTTTCAAGACACCAACACCATTCAATATGCCTGGTTAAGAGTTCTTGCAGGAAATCGCATTCCCATTATGGTGGTAGGCGATGATGACCAATCTATTTATGGCTGGCGTGGTGCCAAAATTGAAAATATCCAGC
>JBFJZQ010000347.1:0-3582 GCA_041622015.1 Oleiphilaceae bacterium | reverse complement strand
CAAATAGTCCTGCAATCACTAATGCAATGACCAAGGCATTTGTCGTATACGCCTGAACTAGAAGATGTTGTTTAGCCCCTATTGCTCGTGAAATTACCGACGATGCGCCTATGCCTATACCGAAAGCAAGACTAAGTAATACAGAGATTACAGGCATTGCGAAGCTCATAGCAGCTAAAGGGTCAGTGCCTAATAGTGCAATGTAAAAGGTATCTACGATATTCATGGACATTATTGACAAAATGCCACCTATCATAGGATAGGTCATATCAAAGAGTTGACGTGGTATGTGGCCAGAGGTTAGGGCAGTATTTTTCAAAACAAAGTATCTTTAGAGTTTAGTGAGCCCAATGATGAAGGGGGGTGCTTTTACCTGACTATTAATTTGTTTTGTTATTGGTTTTCTTATCTGGTGTCGGATTTGTACTTTCTTGTTCAGGAATAGTTTGCGTTTCATATTCAGAATTAGGTGTATTATCCGCTTTTTTATTGCTTGATCTTGGTTGAGATATTTTGCTCTTTAGTGCTTTCAATTGCTGTTCTTGAATTTCTAGCATGCTTTGGAGTGCATCTTCCTGCTCGCCTATGAAGTGAAGTGAGAGGTTAAATGCTTGTTTGGTGAACTCGAGGACGCGATTGAAACCTTCATCTGATAACTCTCGGGCTTTATCTTGCGACCTGTAAATATTGATGAACTGCCTTTCTCTTTCATAATGTAATGGTAGTTTACCGACACCCCAATCATTCAGGATTCTCCATGTTTCTGGAGAGTAAGTGCGACTATATTTTAAAATGAAGGGGATAGGGTCATTACGGGCAAGAAGGGCAGCCAGTCTTAAAATAAGCTCAAAAGATAATGTCGCTGTGCCATTTTCAACCGCTTCTATAATGGATTTATCTTTTAGGTTAATCGCTTCACTTAATTCAGTTGCCGTTAAGCCGGCTACTTCACGTAAGTCTTTTAATGATTGACCGGCATTGATCATTACCCTGAGTTGATCTTGAGACTGTATGATCGCTCTGCCAACTTTAAAGGATGTATCGCTGGTTTTTTTTGCGAATTTAAAAGCACTTGAAGTTGCATCACTGACGCGATCAAAAAAGCTACTTAAGTTTTCTTCTTTGCTTGTTTTATCAAGATGAATGGTGTCTGGCTTAGCTTTAGTATCAGGTTTCTTTTTGCTACTTGTGTTTTTTTTAGATGATGAGTGGCTTGGGGGGTGTTTGCTCATAAAGTGCTCCATCTAGATGAAAACTGTAGATCTTTACTATAAGTTAGAACAAAACTATTGCTAGTGATTCATGTCTTATGAATTAGTAGCAATAGTATGTTTAAGCAAAATGACTTGATGCGATCCAGTTCAATGGACTGTATTAGCGGTTAATACTTCTTTCTGAGAGATAAAATCCAAAAGTACTTCTGCACTTTCTTCAACAATGAAGTCAGGTTGTTTAACTTGATTATATTCATCCAAAGCTTTTTTCTCTTCGTATTTATTCCACTCTTCTAGACTTGTAAAGCCGTGAAGATTTTTTAACGCCCGACGTTTATTAATTAGCGACAAGCGGATTTTATCAAGTTCTTCATTTTCTGCCTTTCTGAGGACTTCATTTAATGTCAGTTGTTTCTTATCACGTTGACTGTTAAGAAATTCGATTTCTTCAAGAAGCAATTTATATTCTTGATTGGCATTAATTCTATCTGAATGCTTTTTCCTTAGCGTTTCTGAATAGTCTTTTGCGACATTAAAGAATTGGTGCTCAACAGCGTCAATTGAATCCCATTTTAAGGCATGCTCTAAGGAGTCTTCACCAACTTGTTCTTTGTCATAAGTATCTGGCAAGATTACATCGGGTACTACGCCTTTATGTTGTGTACTCGCGCCAGAGATACGATAAAACTTAGCTTGGGTGATTTTTAACTGCCCGTGATTTAATGGGCGCACAGACTGAACAGTACCCTTGCCAAAAGTAGGAGACCCCATAATTAGACCACGACCATAATCTTGTATGGCGCCGGCAAAAATTTCTGAAGCTGACGCGCTCAAACGATCTACTAAAACGATTAAAGGGCCGCCATAAACCAAAGCTGGATCAGGGTCTTCCAAAACCTCAACGCGATTAGACGCGCTTCTAATCTGTACCGTTGGCCCTTGATCGATAAACAAGCCTGTTAGTTGATTGGCTTCATCCAGAGATCCACCGCCGTTACCCCGAAGATCAATTACCAGGCCATCCAAAGGTTTTTCACTTTGGAGGTCACCAAGTAGCTTAATGACGTCTCTGGTCGTACTTTTGTAATTAGGGTCGCCTTCTTGCATGGCTTTAAAGTCAGCATAGAAGGTGGGTATGGTGATAACGCCGATTCGGTTTTCTTTACCTTCTCGTTCAATTTCAAGCATTGTACTGCTTGCAGCTTGTTCTTCGAGTTTAACTTTATCACGTGTGATTTTGATGACTTCTGTTTTTGATTCAACTTTGCTTTCACTGGGAATTACTTTCAAACGCACAATTGAATGTTTAGGGCCGCGAATTAAATCAACGACTTCATCTAAGCGCCATCCGATTACATCGATCATTTCACCTTGCTCACCTTGAGCAACACCCACTATTCTATCAGCGGTTCCAAGCTGGCCTTGTTTATGAGCCGGGCCGCCAGGTACTAATCTAACTACTTTTGTAAATTCGTTGTCTGCTTGAAGCACAGCGCCAATCCCTTCAAGGGATAAGCTCATATTAATGTTAAAGTTTTCTGATGAGCGTGGAGAAAAATAGTTTGTATGAGGGTCGTATACTGCAGTAAATGAATTCATATAAGTTGAAAACGCATCTTCACTGCGCGCTTGTACGGTTCGTTTAAGCTGGTTCTTATAGCGTTTTAATAATGACTTTTTTGCTTCTTCTAATGAATCACCATCTAACTTCATAGATAAAACAGCGCTTTTCATTCTTCTACGCCAAACGTCATCCAGCTCTTCTATACTTTTAGCCCAGGGCATTTTGCTTCGATCTGTTTCAATAAATTCATTTGTTTTAAAGTTTAACGAAGTTAATTTATTTTCAATAAAATCTGTTTGTTTCTCTAAACGTTCAATGACCCGTGATTGGTAGCGATTAAAAATATTAAAAGCAGGGGATAGTTGGCCGGTTTTTATAGCGCTATCAAGTTTAAAGCGATAATGTTCAAATTCATCTATGTCTGACTGAAAGAAATATAAGCGTGAGGGGTCAAGTGCTGATAAATAATGATCATAAATCTTTGCCGATAACTCTTTGTTAATTGGTTGTTTTCTGTAGTGACTCAGTGAAAGGTTTCGAGCGACATGAAGGCTAGATTCTACTTGATCTCTATCCGGTGTTAAGTGCGTGGCGATATACTTTTCAGACTGAGGATCAATTTGGCTAGATGATGTGACTGAAGGTGTTGATGCCGCGTAAATATTAACACTTAAAAGAATCGTTAAAACACTAATGAAAATTGTTTTGTAAAATTTTGACATAGGTAATCACTATTTATTAGACAGAATGTTGATCGATTGTATTGGATTGACTGAAGACTCGCTATAAAAGTAGCTATTAATT
>JBFJZQ010000346.1:0-3613 GCA_041622015.1 Oleiphilaceae bacterium | reverse complement strand
GTTTTGAGTGTATGTATGGGTTCGCGCGGTAGTGTAAATCACAGCAAAATAATGAAAAAAGTTATAGTTATTTACAAAAAAAATCAGGATTTAGATTCTATATTCTAGCGCTTCCTGTATAATTCGCGTCCACTTTTAATCCCGCTTTTCTTTTTTAATCCCTGAGTTTTGGGGAAATAGGTAATCAGATTGTGATAGAAAATCTTAGAAATGTTGCCATTATCGCGCACGTTGATCATGGTAAAACCACCCTTGTTGATAAGTTATTGAGTCAGTCTGGTACGCTAGATAGAAAAGATCAGGGGTCTGAACGAGTCATGGACTCAAATGATCAGGAGCGGGAGCGAGGTATTACTATCCTTGCGAAAAATACAGCTATTCGTTGGAATGACTACCGAATCAATATCGTAGATACTCCAGGGCACGCAGACTTTGGTGGAGAAGTTGAACGTGTTCTATCTATGGTTGACTCGGTTTTGTTATTAGTAGACGCGGTTGATGGCCCGATGCCTCAAACACGTTTTGTAACGTCAAAAGCCTTTGAGAAAGGACTTAATCCAATTGTTGTTATCAACAAAGTGGATCGTCCTGGTGCACGACCAGATTGGGTAGTTGATCAAGTGTTTGACTTGTTTGACCGTCTTGGTGCAACCGAAGAGCAGTTAGATTTCCCAATCATTTATGCTTCAGCCTTAAATGGTATTGCCGGTCTTGATGTTGAAGAATTGGCTGATGATATGACGCCATTATTTCAAATGATTGTTGACAAAGTTCCCGTGCCAAACGTAGACCCTACAGGTCCCTTCCAGATGCAGATTTCTGCATTGGATTATGACAGTTATGTGGGTGTTATCGGTATAGGTCGAATTGTTAGAGGTACTTTGTCACCGGGCCAGCAAGTGTCTATTCAAGATATCAAGGGTAAGGTTCGTAAAGGTAAGGTATTGAATGTAAAAGGTTACATGGGGCTTGAGCGTATTGATACCGATAAAGCGCAAGCAGGGGATATCGTCTGTATCAATGGGATCGATGGTTTAAGTATTTCAGATACCTTGTGTGATCCGGAAAATGTTGAAGCCTTACCGCCACTTACGGTTGATCAACCAACTGTAAGCATGACGTTTATGGTCAATGACTCTCCGTTTGCCGGTAAAGATGGTAAATATGTTACCTCACGAAATATCAAAGACCGTCTTGATCAAGAGTTGATTCACAATGTAGCCTTGAGAGTAGAACCGGGTGATACGGCTGATAAGTTTAAAGTGTCGGGGCGTGGTGAGCTTCACCTGTCAGTATTGATCGAAACCATGCGTCGCGAAGGCTTTGAGTTAGGTGTTTCGCGCCCGCAGGTTGTTCAGAAGATGGTTGATGGCGAGTTGCAAGAGCCCTACGAGAATGTGGTCATTGATATTGAAGAAGAGCATCAAGGTTCGGTAATGGAAGAGCTTGGCTTGCGTAAGGCTGAGCTGACGAACATGGAGCCAGACGGTCGTGGTCGCGTTAAGTTGGAATTTAACATTCCTTCGCGCGGTTTGATCGGTTTCCGTGGTCACTTCCTAACACTGACCTCTGGTAGCGGTATTATGACGAGTATTTTTGATCGTTATGATGCCGTGAAAGCTGGTGAAGTTGTGTCTCGTCAAAATGGTGTATTGATCTCCATGATGAAGGGAAAAACCCTGGCTTACTCGTTGTTTACCTTGCAAACCCGTGGTCGATTGTTCTTAGGGCACGCTGCTGAGGTTTATGAAGGCCAGATTATCGGTATTCATGCTCGTTCAAACGATTTAACGGTGAATCCGACTAAAGCCAAACAGTTAACCAATATACGTGCTGCGGGTACGGATGAGAACTTGGTTTTATCGCCACCAATTAAGCAGACGTTGGAGCAGGCGCTTGAATTTATCGAGGAAGATGAATTAGTAGAAGTAACGCCAAACCATATTCGTTTGCGTAAAAAACTATTAACAGAAAACGAGCGTAAGCGCGGCGTTAAAAAATAAGCTAGCCTTAAACTAATTTAGCTATCAAAAAACCAACTAAATATTAATTAGTTGGTTTTTTTTTGCGCGAAACTAACTGAGGTTTGAGTCGTTGTTAAGGTTAAAAACAGGATAAATTTAGCGGAGCTGAGGAGTGGTTTATGAAAGCGCTATTGCAAAGAGTCAGGCAGGCATCGGTAAAGGTTGATGAGGTAATTATCGGTGAAATTGGTGCCGGTCTGCTGGTGTTTGTGGGGGTAAATAAGCTTGATACCGAGGCTTCATGTCGAAAGATGTTGGATAAGGTTCTTGGCTATCGCATGTTTTCGGATGAGCATGGAAAAATGAATCTGAATTTAAAGCAGGTTTCTGGTGAGCTTTTAGTCGTTTCACAATTTACTCTCGTTGCAGATACGCAAAAAGGTCTTAGGCCAAGTTTCTCGTCAGCGGGCTTGCCTGAAGAAAGTCGAATTTTGTATGAAAAATTCATTCAGTTTGCAAAAGAGGCCGGTATTGCTGTGAGTGCGGGCCAATTTGGTGCGGATATGCAGGTGTCGCTGATTAATGATGGCCCTGTGACTTTTATGCTAGAAAATTAAATTGAAATATAAAAATAAAAGTTAAAAAAAATTGTAATTATTTATCTCATGGTCTAAAACATATTAAAGTGGATTTTAGAAGTATGCTGTAAGACACTGTTTTATAGGATTCTAAATTTAATTTTTAAGTGCTTTTTTAATTATTTTTGTTTAACTAAACATGCTGTTTAAAGCATAAAAATCAAGAGAAACATAAATACTTTGTAATAAAACGAAAAAGCTATAAGTAGGCTGAAATGAAGCCTGGCAAGGTTTTCAGTCAACTTACAAGAAAACAGCTTAACCTGAAAAGATGAAATTTATGTTGGAATTGCTTCACATAATTGCGAATGACATATTTCTGACATATTTTTAGTAGAAGGGCCTTAAAAAAGCCTGTCGAACATAATAAAAATGAAAAGGCTAAGGTGCTTGATGAGAGTCCGGCTAAATTAGTCTAAATAATGGGTAACCCCAAAAAAACTTTTAAAACAGAAAAAAAGGAAGACCAAAATGAAAAAGACCCTTATTGCTTCAGCTATCGCAGCGACTCTTGCTTCAAATGCTATGGCCATGGAAAATGAAGCTGCTGATTTAGCAGCAAAGATCGATTCTATGCCAACGGTTTACGGCACGATTGAATTAGTTCATGTCAGTACTGATACAAATGGTAATACCGAGCATGAGTTTCAAGACAATGGCTCAACAATAGGTATTGTGCATGAGCATGCTATTTCTGAAAATGTGACTGCCTTTGCTAAAGCAGAATTAGAGTTTTCTGCTGATGAAAATGTAGAAAATAGTTCACCATTTAACAAATTAGATGAAGCATATATCGGTTTAAGAGGCGACTTCGGTTCTGTTCAGGTTGGTTCAGATGAAACTGTTTATGATTGGGTTGATTACTTAGATATTTCAGAAGCTGCGGGTCTTGGCGGAGGCGTTGCTGCTGTAAAACAAGGTGATAACCTTCAATATGTTTCTCCAGAAATTGCAGAAGGTATTACCTTAGGTTTAACAGCTCCAATTGATAGCGATTCTGACTTTGGCGGT
>JBFJZQ010000345.1:0-3620 GCA_041622015.1 Oleiphilaceae bacterium | reverse complement strand
GGGTATCTCGGGGAAGATGATATTGTGCGTTTTGAAGACCGGTATGGGCGCAGTTGATTTGTTTTTTAATTCGGTGCGCAAGCGCACCCTATATTGTCTGATGTAAATAAATGATTTAAGGGTACATTTCATGTCCAGAAAACTAACCTGTTTCAAAGCCTACGATATTCGCGGTCAGTTAGGTACTCAGCTTTCCGAGGACATCGTCTATGATATCGCACGTGCTTATGGTGAATCTCTTAAGCCAAAAAATGTCGTTGTGGGTGGCGATGCGCGCGAAACAAGTGAATCGTTAAAGTTAGCTGCTGCCAATGGTTTAAGGGATGCCGGTGTCGATGTGCTCGATATCGGCATGGTGGGAACCGAAGAAGTGTACTTTGCTACGTCTCATTTAAAGCTGGATGGAGGCATTGAAGTGACGGCGTCGCATAATCCGATCGATTACAACGGTATGAAGTTGGTTAGGGAGGGGAGTCGTCCTATTTCGGGTGACACAGGTTTATTTGATATTCAAAAGCTAGCAGAAACGGCCAATTGGAAGACTGTCGACGAGTCTGAACGAGGGTCTTATACCAAGCTATCTGTCTTGAAAGATTATGTTCAACATTTGTTAGGCTATATTAACCTTGAAAATATCAAGCCCTTAAAGTTAGTGGTGAATTCAGGAAATGGTTCGGCGGGTCATGTGGTTGATGAATTGGAAACCCAGTTTAAGGCCTTATCTGTGCCGATAGAATTTATCAAGGTACATCATGAGCCTGATTCCAGTTTCCCGAATGGTATTCCTAACCCCTTGTTAGTAGAAAATAGACGTCATACCTCCGAAGCAGTATTAAAGCATGGTGCTGATATGGGGATCGCTTGGGACGGTGATTTTGACCGCTGCTTTTTGTTTGATGAACATGGTGAATTTATAGAAGGCTATTATATTGTCGGTTTATTAGCGGAAGCGTTTTTACAAAAAAATAAAGCAGCAAAAATAATTTTTGACCCCCGGGTATATTGGAATACTGTCGATGTGATAGAGGCAAATGGTGGTCTTCCTGTTATGTCGAAAACCGGGCATGCTTTTATCAAAGAACGTATGCGCCAAGAAGATGCCGTATATGGTGGCGAAATGAGTGCTCATCATTACTTTCGTGATTTCTTTTATTGCGATAGTGGCATGATTCCTTGGCTCTTAGTGGCTGAATTAATTTGTGTGAAATCACAGCCTTTATCTGCCATGGTTAGAGATAGAATTAAAAAGTACCCCAGTTCAGGCGAAATTAATTTTACGGTAAACAGTGCAGAGGCTGTATTTAATGCGATACAAGCTTACGATTGGGGAGAGTCATTTGAATTAAAGGATATCGATGGCCTTGATCTTGTTTTTAAAGAATGGCGTTTGAATATTCGTAGTTCAAATACCGAGCCTTTGGTCCGTTTAAATATTGAATCCAGAGGTGATGAGACTTTAGTTCGTCAGAAACTTATGGAAGTTGAGAAACTTATTACCAGTGTGAGTGTTTAGCAAAGCATATTTTTTATAGGACGAATTTTATGAAAATTCTTCACCATGGAGCGGTGAATGGTGTTACCGGCTCTTGCCATGAATTACAGGCTAATGACGACTTCGGTATTCTTATTGACTGTGGGCTTTTTCAAGGCGCTGAGGTTTCAGGTAAGGGCGCTACCAAGGATAAACTTGAAATCGATTTCCCTATCTCTCATATTAAAGCCCTAGTTGTTACGCATGTGCATATCGACCATGTCGGGCGAATTCCCTATCTATTAGCGGCTGGGTTTACTGGCCCTATCATTTGTTCAGAGCCTTCAGCAAGCTTATTGCCTTTAGTCTTAGAAGATGCTCTGAAAGTCGGGGTGACACGAAATACGCAACTTATTAAGAAGTTTTTGGCAGCCCTCAAAGAGAAAATGGTGGCTTTACCTTATTCTAAAAATTATAAAGTCGCTCCAGGTTGTTTGGTGAAGTTGAAACCCGCAGGCCATATACTCGGTTCTGCTTATGTGGAATTTAAACTATCTTCTCCTTTGCTAGCTAAGTCTGAAAAGTCGAAAAAGATCATTTTTTCAGGAGATCTCGGTGCACCTTATGCACCATTGCTCGCTGCACCCAAAGCACCTTATAGTTGTGATACCTTGGTGATTGAAAGTACTTATGGCGATAAAAGCCATGAGGGTCGAAGAGACAGGCGCGTGAAACTACAAAGAATTATTGAACGTGCGGTTAAAGATAAAGGTGTCGTGCTCATTCCCGCCTTCAGCATTGGTCGAACTCAAGAACTGCTGTATGAGCTTGAGGATATAATCCACAAAAATCGCGATACTAATTTGCTTGATCAATATAAGTGGGATGATATTGAAATTGTGGTGGACTCTCCCTTAGCAAATAAATTTACCGATGTTTATAGAAAGCTTGCGCCTTTCTGGGATAAGGAAGCCAGGAAACGGAAAAGTGCTGGCCGTCACCCTTTATCTTTCGAGCAATTGACCACCATCGATGACCATCGAACGCATTTAAATACAGTTGAGTATTTAAAAAATAACCCACGACCGGTAATTGTCCTTGCAGCGAGTGGTATGTGTGCAGGTGGCCGTATCGTTAATTATTTGAAAGCATTGATTGAAAATAAGCGTACAGACATTGTATTTGTAGGTTACCAGGCGCAAGGAACTGCAGGCCAAATTATTCAAAGGTTCGCAAATAAGCAAGATAAACTAAGCGGTGAGCCTTCGGGTTATGTGCTATTGAATGAAAAAAAATATATGATTCACGCACAGGTACATACTTTAAGTGGCTATTCTGCTCACGCGGGTAAAAAAGATTTACTTAATTTCGTAAAAAGAATGCGTATAAAACCCACAGAAATTCGTATTGTGCATGGTGATGAAGAGGCAAAAGCTGCGCTTAAATCGGCCTATGCTGCTATGCTAGACGATACACAAATAGTTATTCCTAATGGTTAGAAATTTATAATTTTAAAGATTCTTTGACAAGGTTGATTGAGAATGAAAGTAACGGTCTTTGGTATTGGTTATGTTGGTTTGGTGCAAGCAGCTGTGTTAGCTGAAGTGGGTCATGATGTGCTGTGTGTTGATGTTAACCAAGAGCGTGTCGAAAACCTCAAGAAAGGCATTATTCCTATTTACGAGCCAGGCTTAACGCCCTTGGTCGAAACGCACTTTAAGGCTGGTCGTTTAAACTTTACCACCGACGCCGTGGCCGGTGTCAATCATGGTGAAATTCAATTTATTGCGGTGGGTACGCCGCCCGACGAAGATGGCTCAGCAGACTTACAATATGTGTTGGCGGTGGCTACCACGATTGCGCAGAATATGAATGAATCAAAAATCATCGTGGATAAGTCAACAGTCCCAGTCGGTACCGCGGATAAGGTGACGGCGAAAATCCAATCTATTCTAGATGAACGTGGTTTGTCCTTAAATTTTGACGTTGTTTCAAACCCTGAGTTTCTTAAAGAAGGTGCGGCGGTAAATGATTGCTTGCGCCCGGATAGAATTATCATTGGTACCTATTCAGAGCGCCCGCAAGAGTTAATGCGCGAACTTTATGAACCCTTCAATCGTAATCACGATAAAGTGATTTTTATGGATGT
>JBFJZQ010000344.1:0-3624 GCA_041622015.1 Oleiphilaceae bacterium | reverse complement strand
CTTATGTTCCAAAGTAGACCTTTTGAAAAAACTAATTTTACTCTGACCCCGATTATTTGAAGCTCCGTTTATTCGATTTAGAATGGCGAAAATACGAACTCAGAAGAAGCGTAATAAATGCAAAAATTGATGCACACCTAAAACAAAATAATAGTGATAAAGACAGCGATGAAGCGGTTAAAGTCTTTCTAGAACCACCCTCACCTCCTAGATTAAAATTTACTGAAGATGAACGCCCCGTTAAAGGTAATCGTTACGCGAATGTGGGTATAGCTATATTCTGTAGTTACCAATCATCCCATTGCGCCAGACTTCAACCAGTCTTACACGAATTAGAGCAACGTTACGCAGATCAGATAAACTTTAGGTTTTATGACTTGCCACAAAGATTCCACCGTTATGCCAAGTCAGCGGCAAACGCTGTGTATTGCGCAACAGAGTTTGGAGCACCATGGGAGTTTCAAAGTGCGATTTATGCCGATATCAATCAATTGAATCAAGAGCGTTATCTCGTAATCGCTGAGCAACTGGGTTTCGAACAAGCCGCCTTTTCTGCTTGCCTGACTGAACGTAGATATAAAGATTTGATCGAAGCGGATATTAAACTGGGCCAGCAGTTTGGGCTGGGCAATGTACCGGTCTTATTTATTAATGGTCTGTACGTCAAAGGCCCTCAAACAGCTGACGGTTTTGTCTATTATATTGATAAAGAACTCACACGATTAGCTGATATAAAACCTAAATTATCGACGCTCCCTATACAGCTGTTAGCGACCTCTGTCAGCAATAAAGTTGAAGAATCCACTGCGATTTTAAAGTACCGGGAGACTGGAAATATACACACTTATAAAACTGGAGACATGTTAAGTGACAAGCTTAAGCTGGTCAGCATTGAAGAGGCACGTATTCTGATTGATCACCTAGGACAATTGGAGTTCATTTTGCTCAAAAATAGCTATGATGTTCAAGCCTCATCACATGAAATTATTAGCTCAACCGAGAAGCAAGAACTAACAGCGGCAGACATCAAGGCAGCTAAAACTGAAGAACCGCCAAAGCAATATCGTCAACTTAAACCTACAGGGGATATGCGTTTATCTCGCGAGTGGTTAGAAGAACAATTACAACGCCAAGAAGAACTAGAAGTGTTTTTTTATGCTGCTGAACATGAGGTAGATGGCGTCCATCTGTTAAAACTCAACGACATTGAAAACCAAGATTTCTATAAAACGTTAGGCCTTCGTTCGGGTGATGTCATATTAAGAGTAAATGAACAGTTTGTGCATGATTCACACAATCCCTTATGGGAAACCCTTCAAAATGAAGAAGCAGTTAAACTGTTAATAATGCGTAAAGGCTTTCCTGTTCGATACGATTATAAGATCAAGTAGTATGAATGCTCTTATTGCTTAAAAGAACCAGGATGTAAGCCTAATCAAACAATTTAGCCATAATTGTCGCTTCTCAGAATAGCGGTTATATAAAAAATGTTGTTAAAACATGCTTTTCTATATTATTGGACTACTTTAAATATTTAATTTCGGTTTTTATGAAGAACGCACATCAGCGCTGAGAGGTATTTTTTTGTTATTTCATTACAGCCTGTGGCAATTTTCTCGTTGTGTCGTAGGCACCACTTTCTTATTGATTCTACTTAGTAACAACTTTGTATTTGCTCAGAGTATGGAATCCTCCAGTCTTTCGGCAAAGAACACCAAATTAGATGTGCAGAAGTATCTAGACAAATCTGCATCGATGCACCTTGATCAAGTAATACTTATGTCTGATGATCGGTGGCAGCAGTTAAACAATCAGGTCACAGGCTATTATTTTTGGGAAGAAGACTACTGGTCTGCATCAACAGGGGCCGTGCTTTGGTTAAAAGTGAATTTGCCTAATGATGAAACCTTAGAAAATATCTGGTTAGAACTATTACCCAATGTAGGAATTGATGGCAAGGTTGCACTATTCGATCAAGGTTCTTGGACTTGGCATGAACCGGTCAAAAATACCTCTTTGACTACCGTTTTTCAGCCGGCTAAGTATCTCACTTTTATAATTGATTATTCTCTTTCTCATAAAACGGCATATATTCGCCTGACGACAGAGCAGACCTTTCAATTTAGTTTGAAAGCACGTTCATTTGATGAATTGCCATTCTATTTCATGAGGAGCAATCTATTTTTTGGTTTAGTCGCTGGCATGTTATTCCTTGCCATGATTTACAATTTTGCAATTGGTTTAAATGCCAAAGAGCCTGTTTACCTCTATTACGCTTTTTATGTGTTTTGTAATTTACTATATTCACTTGTGATGGAGGGCTATTCTCGGTTGTTATTTCCAGACTGGGGTAGCTCTGCTTTAGTATCAAATACAGCTACTATTCTTGTGGTTCTTTCAGCCATTTTTTTTGTACGACAATTTCTTGATACCAAAATTACTCTGCCTAGTTTTGACGTATTACTTCGAGGTGTGAACGCGGTATTTATTACGTGGATGATTTGTCTACCCTTTATTCCTGAAGTGTATGGTTACTTAGTAACCATTTTGTTTGGTATTACAAGTCCTATTCTAGGGTTAGTGGCGGGAATTCTATGTTATCGCCAAGGTCACCCCATGGCCCGCTATTTTTTAATCGCCTGGCTGTTATTTTTAATATCTGCAGGTTGTTGGGGATGGATGTGGCTAGGTGTTATTGAGCCGAAAGAATGGGTGATTTGGTTTTATTTATTGGGCACCTTATTAGAAGTGGTTCTGTTATCGATGGTCTTAGGCTATCGCTTCAGTACCTTGAAAACACAAACTCAAACACTGAACGCTGCTAAATCACGTTACCGTGAACTGAGTGAAACGGATGAACTTACAAAGGTTCTAAATAGACGAGGCTTTATCAGATGTGTTGAGAGTCATATTATAAGTAATCAAAATAGAGAGCTGACATGGCTCGCCTTAGATGTTGATAATTTTAAGTCTTTCAATGATCAGCATGGCCACCCAGCTGGTGATGAGCTATTAGCGAAAATGGGGGAGTTACTAACTAAAAAAGGCAGGCGAGATAATGTGGTAGGCCGCATTGGAGGAGAAGAGTTTGCTATTTTATTGGTTAATTGCTCCTTAAAAGACGCTGGAAATTTTATAAACCGTTTACTAACTGATTTTGCTAAGATTAGCGTTATAACTGAGCATGGGCAACAGGCTAGTACCACATTGTCAATTGGTGCGACTGCTATATTGTCAAACGATAGTATCGAACAGATATGGAAAAGGGCCGACAAATTATTATATCAAGCGAAACAACAAGGGCGAAATCGTGCTGTATTTGATTAATATAATAGGTCTGCAAAATCTACTTCGACAAAGTCCCTTGGTAATCACACCGATACACATAAGCTCTGATACACAATTAGCTCAGCCTTAGCCCCTCCCCTCATCAAAATGTTCACTTCCATTTTTCTCCTTCTATAAACTATTCGATTTATATCAATTTAGTCTGTTTATTCTAGATATTTTGTTTACTATGCCTCCATTAATGTTGCATAAGCAACATTAACAGCAAGTAAAAAGTTCTTTTCTGAACCAAGTAGCTTTTCTAACAAACATGGAGTTGTACTTATCTTATGCCTT
>JBFJZQ010000343.1:0-3626 GCA_041622015.1 Oleiphilaceae bacterium | reverse complement strand
GCAACTCGATACCGCCTTTAAGCGTTTAAGTGAAAACTTGGAAATGGAGCGCGATACCATCAAGCGTATTAAATCGGCTACCCGTTATCCGACCATGGTGATCTCGGCCATCTTTATTGCCTTGTTTATCGTTAACCTTTTCGTGATCCCCAAGTTTGCCAGTGTCTTTGCGAAATTTGGTGCAGAACTACCTTTACCCACGCAAATCTTGGTAGCGACCTCAAATTTCTGTGTGGATTATTGGTGGCTCATCGTTGGTGGTATTATTGGCGCTATCTATGGCTTTAAGCAATGGGTGAAAACCGAACACGGCGCCTACACTTGGGATAAGAAAAAATTATCCCTGCCTATTGTCGGGATATTATTTGATCAAATTGCCTTATCAAGATTTACCCGGAATTTTGCCATGATGCTTTCGGCGGGTATGCCGGTGACACACGCCCTTGCGATTGCCGCGGAAGCCTCTGGAAATAAGTATATAGGCAAGCAAATTCTGAGTATGAAAATAGGTATTGAGCGCGGTGATAGTTTATTGCGTACCGCCAGAGCCACTGAAATATTTACACCTTTAGTGTTGCAGATGATCTCCGTCGGCGAAGAGACAGGCTCCGTTGATGCCTTGTTGAATGAGGTGGCTGATTTCTATGATGAAGAGGCAGATTATTCTTTAAAGCGTTTGTCCGAAGCCATTGAACCGATACTAATTGTCGCCATGGGTGGCATCGTACTTATACTAGCGCTGGGCGTGTTCTTGCCAATTTGGGATTTAGGCAAAGCGGCGATGGGTAAATAAGCCTAAAAGCAGAATCTAAAGTATTGATCAATTGAAAGCGCTAATGAATTGAATGTACCCATAAATTGTAAGCACTGAGCATCGAGTTATTAGTTGAAATCAAAACAAGACAATTTATATAACCGAACATTTGGTAATCACTATTTTCTGATTGCTATCAGTCTGTGCCTTGTGTTTATTTTTATGGGGCTGCTGCTTCAACGAATTGATCGGACCTTCGAAAATGCAGAGCAAGCGCAGTTTGATTATCGCTTGGCGGAGCTGAAAGCGGCCGTGCGTTTGATGGAAGCGGCGCTTTTCAGCCAGAATGAAATGCAGCTTGCTGATAAATTTATTGGTGCTAATCCAATGGACTGGTTGGATGACAAAACCACACATTATTTAGGTCAAATGAGCTTATATAGTGCAATTAAGCAGCCGGGAAACTGGTTTTTTGATCCGACAAGCAAAGAAATAGCCTATGTCCCAAAAGAACTGGGAAGTGTTGAAAATGTTTATGAAAGTATGCACAAAATCTTGCGCTTTAAAGTCGTTGCGCTAAGGTCTAAAGAGATAAACTCAAAATATAACGGCTTGATTCTTTCTGAAATCAAAATGGAAGTTCCGATTGAGAATAATCTTGAAAATGAACAGTAAAAAATTTTTAAGTCACTAAACAATAGGTTTCTGTGAAAATACCAAGCCGTCGAGGAAAGTAACATTGAGGAATACAAACATGAAAAAAATGCAGGGCTTCACCTTAATAGAGCTCGTTGTGGTCATTGCAATTTTAGCGATTCTGGCTTCGTTTGCCTTACCGAAGTTTGCAGACTTATCCGATAGCGCCCATGAGGCAAGTGTCAATTCCACTGGCGGTAGTTTTGTTTCAGCGGTGAACTTGGTGCGCGCCCAATGGTTAGCGAATGGCACCCGCACGGCGATTACCAACTTACCCGGCTACGGCGAGCCGAATAATGTCATCGATGTGAGTCTTGATGGTTGGCCCACCGGGGTTGATGGCAATACCAACCCTTCGGCCATGACGGCAGCAGAATGTAATGCCTTATGGGAAGCATTAATGACCCTCAGCTCGATTACCGTTTCCACAGACATAGGAGCAGACTATTTAACAGAGCTAAACAGCGGCGATTGTCGATATACCTATCAGTTGACCACCAATGGCCACAATATTGAATATGACCCAAACACCGGTGATGTACATATCGATATTATACCGTAACGTTTTTAAACAAAATTAAACACGAGAAGTGTGCGCAAATTGTTTTTAGAGTCTATAGTTAAATCAATGTATTAGTGAATGAATTTGAAGTAATCAATAAAACATATTTATTAGCATGTAATTATTTTTTTATAAGAATTTTAGGAGTAAGTGAATGAAACGTCAGGCTGGTTTTACACTGATTGAATTAGTAATGGTTATCGTTATTCTGGGCATCTTGTCGGCCTTTGCCTTGCCTCGGTTTGCAGATTTGGGGAGTGAAGCAAGAGTAGCGTCAATTAAAGGAATATATGGCGCAATAAAATCAGCCTCTTCAATTGCGCATGCGCAGGCTTTGGTGGAGAATGCAACCGGTAATGTGACATTGGATGGCGTATCTGTTGCTATGATAAATAAATACCCTTCCGCAGCAGGCATCTTGGTTGCTGCTCAAGTTGATTTAGCTGACTTTAAAACGGGTAGTGGTGCTTCGGGCGCTTCGCCTGATGTACTTACGCTTATTGCTTCTGGTGTTGCTGATGCTAATAATGCAACATGTACAATTACCTATACGGAATCGGATGGAACAACTGTTCCTACTATAGCTCTTAATACTGCTAATTGTGATTAGCAAATACAAGTAATTAGAAGCGCTTTCGGGCGCTTTTTTGCGTTAATTTGAGCGCCGAAATTATGCCCATGACTGTTCCACATCAACAAGGCTTTACCCTAATAGAGCTGGTAATGGTCATCGTATTGCTAGGTATCTTGAGCTATGGGGCAACAGGTTTATTCTCTTCACGTTCCAGTTACGCAGAATATATCGCCAAAGAACAGCTTATCTCTCAGGCCTTGCTCGCCCAGCAAATCGCCTTCGGTATGAGTGCCACCAACGACCCCGTCAGTTTGGTTATTAGCCGGGACGGTGCAGGAGTCACTTCTTTCAGCCTCAATAAAACAGGCCAATCCGCTTTACTTGAAACACTAGACTCCTCGCTAAATAGCCCCTTGATTAACGGCTCGGCATTAGCAAACGGAACGAGCCATACGTTTACCTGGAATAGCCTGGCTAGGCTGTCAGATAATACCAGCCATTCTGTCGTTTTTGTCGGTGATAAAACCTATCGTGTGTGTTTTTCCGCTTCGGGTTATGTCTATGAAAGTGGAGCAGCCTGTCCATGAGGCACAGATTTTCAAGTATTGGAGGGCATCGTCAGGCGGGGGTGACCTTGGTAGAACTGGTGATATCCATCATCATTTTATCGATCGCGATGATCGCCCTGATGAACGCCTTCAGTTTGAGCATGTC
Source organism: Oleiphilaceae bacterium (assembly GCA_041622015.1). GTDB lineage: Bacteria > Pseudomonadota > Gammaproteobacteria > Pseudomonadales > Oleiphilaceae > PZPK01. Next base: position 326 of record JBFJZQ010000343.1, on the reverse strand, counting down.
AACCAGTGCTGATCCCTTATGGCGGAATAAAACCCTTAAGCTCGCCCAGTTATATTTAGATGAAATCCTAGCTAAAAATTACGATCACACTACCCCCGTTGGCGGCGTACCCTATGTTGCCTCGCCCAGCTGTGCCAGTTTAGGCCCCGACGGCAGCGAAACCCGCGCAACCTATAATGATGTCGATGATTATCATGGCATAAGCGAAGCGCCCTTCAGTTTAATTGCGGCCGTAGATGCCTCCTAGGACAACTATCTTGTCAGTATTAGCGTGACATGTGATGTCGGTACCGTGGTCGATGCGGTCAATGCAGCCAATACCATCT
>JBFJZQ010000342.1:0-3691 GCA_041622015.1 Oleiphilaceae bacterium | reverse complement strand
TGTTTAATGAAGAACGAGAGCGCCCACTGCTAATTTTATGTGATCAAAGCCAATCTCAATTTTTCGGTAGCCAACACAGCTTTAAATCGGTGAGAGCAGCAGAAGCAGCAGCATTATTTGCTTGGACTGCATTGCAACATAACGACAGAGTGGGAGGTATCGTTTTTTCAGATCATGGGCATCACGAAATCAAGCCTGCGCGTAACCGTAAAAATGTCATGCGCTTTCTTAACTTGGTGAATGATTTCAATCAGGCGCTCTCCATAAACATGCCCGTACCCGAAAAAAACTTTCAAATTGATGACGCACTGACTGAATGCATTAGATTATCAAAACCGGGCACATTGATCGTTATCATCAGTGACTTCTCAAAGCTTAGCGCGCTGAGTGAAAAACTGCTTTCAAAATTAGCCAAACATAATGAATTATTGCTAGTGCATACTTTTGACCCAGTTGAATATACCTTACCCGTAAACGGGATATTCCCCGTATCAGACGGAAATGAAACACTCGTTATCGATGCTAGCAAAAACAACTTCAAACGAGACTTCGCAAATCTTATTCAACAGAGACAGCATGAATTAAAAAACATCAGCACAAGATTAAACGCACCTTTAATAGAATTAAGTACAGAGTTTCCAGCAATAAACTCTATACAACGCCTGTTATTTTCCTTGCAACGTTAAAGTATTAAATAGAGGTTGGAATTTTGGATCCAAGTACTTTGCTTTCGCAATTAAAAGATGTTCATGCACCAGACCCGATCACCTTTTGGCCCTTAGCGCCTGGGTGGTGGTTGCTTGCAATGTTAGCCGTAGCCGCAATAGCAAGCTTATGTTATTTACTGCTACGCAAGCGCTTACAAGGCACTTGGAAACGACAGACAAGTCAGGTTTTTAGTGAGCTAAGATCTACTTACAGCCAAAAGCCTTCAACAGAAAATCTCACACAAATTAACCGCTTGCTCAAACAAGCACTTTCGACTGCAAAGCATAATAGAGCTTATCTGCACCTGTGCGAATCTGAGTGGGCGAAAGCATTAAAAGATGTTCAATATAAAGGTGAAAGCATTCTTCACGACCAGGAAATTACTGTATTAAGTAAGGATATTTACGCTCGGGAAACCGGCACGCTAGACAGTGCAGCGCTAGAACGTATTTCACTTTGGATTAAGCATTTAGGTTAATCATGGAAAACTTTTTCGACTTTATTCCGTTTACATTTGAGTGGCCATTAGCCTTTTTGGTTCTACCCTTGCCATGGCTGTTAAAACAAAAACAAACCAACACAGACTCTTCAGTTACGGCTCCAAAACTGCCTTTATTTTATACCTTTAAATCACTAGGCATTGAAACAGGAAGCATCCAAGAAAAAAACCAGACATGGCAGTCTGTTCTTTTAGCTGTTTGTTGGGTCTTACTGATTACAGCGCTTTCACGCCCCACTTATTACGGCGCCCCCATAGAGATCCCCTTAGATGGTAGAGACCTAATGCTTGCCATTGATATTTCACCGAGCATGAAGGAGCAAGACTTAACCTTAAACAATCAAAGTGTGACGCGCTTGGATGTCGTTAAAGACGTTGTGTCTTCGTTTATAGAGCAGCGCAAGGGTGACCGAGTAGGTTTGATATTGTTTGGTTCTGAACCCTATATCCAGGCGCCGTTAACCTTTGACACAACCACCGTTCATACCTTACTCGACGAAGCTTATTTAGGTATGGCAGGACGGGCAACAGCAATCGGCGACGCCATTGCCTTAGGAGTCAAACGCTTGAGAAATAGACCAGAAAATAGTCGCGTACTTATATTAATGAGTGATGGTGCAAATACTGCGGGTGAAATACCACCTGAAAAAGCTGCCCAACTTGCCGCTCAAGAAAATATTAAAATCTACACTATTGGTATTGGTGCCGATGAAATGCTGAAACGCACTTTATTTATGACTCAACGCATAAATCCATCAGCCGACCTAGATGAAAAAATGCTCACAGAAATTGCACTCACCACAGATGGCCAATATTTTAGAGCCAGAGATACAGATTCATTAGAAGCTATTTATGAGCAAATTAATCAACTAGAGCCCATAGAACTAGACAACAAGACATATAGACCGAGTAAAGCCTTATATTTTTGGTTTTTAGCCTGCGCAATCTTCATTTATTTATCCTTATTTCTGTTAAAAGCACTACAAAAATCGTCACTGTATCCAGTGTTTGTTAAGGGTTTAAATCGAAAGAACAACGAGAATAGATAATTATGTTAGAGGCATTAAATCAATTTCATTTTATCAGACCGCTATGGATAATTGGTTTTATTACCATCCCATTTATCTGGTATTTTTCACGTAAAACCAGTGCTATGAATAATGATTGGAATAAAGTAATCAATCCAGAATTCTTGCAGCATTTAACCCCAAAACAAAGCAACCAAAAAACTACCCGACCCACAATATTGGTTTGTTTTTTACTGAGTTTGATTTTTCTATCCTTAGCGGGCCCTAGCTGGAAGCAAAAACCTACGCCGGTTTTACAAAGCGGCGATGATTTAGTCATCATTCTTGATCTTTCATTATCGATACTCGCTACTGATGTGACGCCAGATCGACTAACCAAAGCAAAGCAGAAACTACAAGACTTACTTAACTACCGAAAGGAAGGCAATACCGCATTGATAGCGTTTTCAGGCGACGCGCATGTGGTTACACCGCTTACAGATGATATTCAAACAATACTTGCTAACATGAAGGCGCTCGACCCTTTTATTATGCCGGTTATTGGAAGCAGGCCAGACAAGGCCGTTCTGTTAGCGCTAGATTTATTCTCACAATCTAATAGCCAAAAACCACGCATCGTCATGATCACTGACGGTGTTGAAAATGATCAAAGCGAAAAAATATTCAACGCGCTAGATGACTACCCTCGCAGGATAAGTTTATCTATCTTAGCTATTGGAACGAAAGAAGGTGGGCCCATCGCAATACCCGGGCAAGGTTACTTAAAGGATGGCGGTCAAGTAATATTACCTAAAACTGACTTTAAAGCATTAGAAAATCTAGCCAAGAAAACCGGTGGAATTTCACGCGCCATTACCTTGGATGATAGCGACTTAAAGAGTATCAACATAAACAATTCAAACGCTCAGTTAAATTCCTCAAAACGTAATTCTGAAGATAATCAGCGCTTTTTTGATACCTGGGAAGATATGGGCTTCATCCTCCTCCTGCTTATCGTGCCGCTCGCGCTATTTGCCCAACGAAAAAACATTCTTCTAGCGTTGTTGCTTTGTGTTATTTATCCATCAGAAGAAAGTTATGCATTTGAATGGCAGGACTTATGGAAAACCAAAGATCAGCAAGCTGCAGATTTGCTTAATCAAGGGGAAATCGAAAAAGCCGCAGAGACCTTTGAATCAACTCAGCATAAAGCATATTCACTTTATAAGTCTGGCCAATATGAGCAAGCAGCGAAACTCTTTGAGCAAGAAAGTGACATCAACAGCCTTTACAACCAAGCTAACTCGCTTGCAATGCAACAAAAATTTACTGAAGCGATCGAAAAATATGATCAGGCTCTAGCTCAAAGCCCAAATCATGTAGATAGCATCTATAACAAACAGATTGTAGAGAAACTGCTCGAGCAACAGAAACAAGAGCAGCAGAATCAGGATCAACAGCAGAATCAGGATCAACA
>JBFJZQ010000341.1:0-3693 GCA_041622015.1 Oleiphilaceae bacterium | reverse complement strand
CCCAGTTCAAGATAATTGACCGCACCAACACCATCAGCAATTGCACGTAAACCGTTTCTATTAATTTGCACAGGTACAGCGTGTCTTGAATCAGAAATTAATAAAACCCGGCTTGTTAAGTCATTGACTTGAATTACCTGGCCCATTAAACCGTGAGCATCTAATACCGCTTGCCCTAAATAAACTCCATCGTTTAAGCCTTTGTTTATTTGAATATATTGGTCATCAGGGTTTGGGCTGGCTGAAATCATTTCAGTGACGACGACCCCCTCATCTAATAGTCTTGAAGCATTTAAAAGCTCACGCAGTCTATTTAACTCGGCAGTAACGGAAGCTAACTTTTGAGCTTTACGCTCTAAAATAAGCATTTGTGATTGTAATCTATCCAGCTCTTCTTGAAGCGACTCACGCGTAGTAAACATACCCGAAATACCTTCAGATATATTTTGCGGGAGCGCACTAATCCAGTAAATAGGTGTTAATGAAGAACCAATTAAGCGTCTTACTGTATCTAGTTGAGAGAATTTAGTATCAATAAAAATGAGAGTGAAAGACAGAATAACCGCAACCAGTAAGCGGTATAAGAGGTAAGGGCCTTGCACAAAAATTGCTTTATCAGAAGACCCAATATTCATAACAATTCAACGTCCTGTCAATTATTCAATTGGGTATAGGCCGTCAGAACCTTTATCAATTAATTCAAGTGCCTTGCCGCCGCCTCGAGCAACACAGGTTAATGGGTCTTCAGCAACAATAACCGGCAAGCCCGTTTCTTCGCTTAAAAGACGATCCAAGCCTCTTAATAAAGACCCTCCACCTGTCAGCACGATTCCGCGCTCGGCGATATCAGACGCTAATTCAGGAGGTGATTGCTCTAAAGCACCTTTGACCGCCTGCACGATATTTGCTAAAGATTCCTGCAAAGCTTCTAAAATTTCTTCACTATTTAAAGTAAAGCCACGAGGAACACCTTCAGCAAGATTTCGGCCACGAACATCAATTTCACGTAATTCTAAGCCTTCATAAGCACAACCAATTTCTTGCTTGATACGTTCTGCTGTAGCATCACCGATTAGGCTACCGTAGTTACGACGGACATAAGTAACGATCGATTCATCAAAACGATCACCACCAATCTTGACTGAATCAGAATAAACAATACCATTCAAAGAAATGATAGCTATCTCTGTTGTACCACCACCAATGTCAACCACCATTGAACCGCTTGCTTCTTCAACAGGAAGGCCCGCACCTATGGCCGCTGCCATGGGCTCTTCAATGAGATAAACTTCTCGAGCACCTGCACCTAATGCAGATTCTCGAATAGCTTTTTGCTCCACTTTTGTTGAGCCGCTAGGGACGCAAACAAGAACACGAGGGCTAGGTGTGATAAAACTGTTTTCATGAACTTTATGGATAAAATGCTGAAGCATTTTTTCTGTAACTACAAAGTCTGCAATGACACCATCTCTTAAAGGACGAATTGCTGTAATATTACCAGGTGTTCTACCTAACATCCTTTTAGCTTCAGCACCTACAGCAGCAACACTTTTTTGTGAGCCGTGATTACGAATCGCGACGACTGAAGGTTCATTCAGAACAATTCCTCGATCGCGAACATAGATCAAAGTATTCGCTGTTCCTAAATCAATGGATAAATCGCTTGAAAATAAGCCTCGGATTTTCTTAAACATGAAAATAGATCAACCTAATAATGGACATTAAAATAATCGAGCAACTTTAACAATGGCGCCAGTATAGAGCAAGAAACATATTGAAAATGAACAATAATTAAAGCGAAAAAGTCAATTATGATCATTAATTAGCCATAGCTTACCAAGTTCTTACTTTAATTTTTACAGTGTTAAAAAAATCCTGATATTATAACGCTCTTTTTTTAGCGATTTAGCTAATATTTTATGAACAAAGCAAATTTTGAGGATTGGACATGTCAATCGGCCCAGAAGACATAAAAAAAATCGCGCATTTAGCGAGGCTTCAAGTGAGTGAAATAGAAGCTGAGAAGCTTTGTCACGATATAGGAAATATCCTCACACTTGTTGATCAACTTCAAAATGCAGACACAGCCAACATACAACCTATGGCGAACCCTTTGGATGCAACCCAGGTTTTGCGTGCAGACCTTATCACCGAGCACAATAAACGTGATGAGCTACAAAAAATAGCGCCACTTGTTGAAGATGGCTTGTTTCTTGTCCCTAAAGTGATCGAATAACACAACATATTTTACTTAGCCAAACTCTTTCTTATTCTTTAAATTAAAGAAGCGACTTATGTTTAACAAAACCGTAAAACAATTATCGACAGGACTTGCTAAAGGTGAATTCTCAAGTCTTGAATTAACACAACTCTATTTAGACAGAATCAAAAAGCTAGACAGTAAAATAAATAGCTTTATTACTGTCACTGAAGAGTCAGCACTCAATGAAGCAAAAACAGCTGACGCACTCAGAGCTCAAGGCAAGGCAGGTATTTGGACAGGCATCCCTTTAGCGCACAAAGATATATTTTGTACACAAGGCGTTAAAACAACCTGCGGCTCAAGAATGTTAGACAACTTTATCTCTCCTTACGATGCAACGCTTGTGACTAATTTCAAACAGGCCGGCGCGGTTTGTTTAGGCAAAACAAACATGGATGAGTTTGCTATGGGCTCGTCGAACGAAACCAGCTATTTTGGCAAAGTGGTAAACCCATGGAGCACAGACATTGAGTTGGTGCCAGGCGGTTCATCAGGTGGTTCTGCGGCGTCAGTAGCAGCCAGACTGACCCCTATAGCAACCGCAACAGATACCGGCGGTTCTATTCGTCAACCCGCATCATTATGTGGCTTAACCGGTTTAAAGCCAACTTATGGCCGTGTCTCTCGCCATGGCATGATCGCTTTCGCATCAAGTCTGGATCAAGCAGGCCCAATGGCGCGCACTGCTGAAGATGCAGCGATGATGCTCAATGTAATGTCAGGACATGATCCAAAAGACTCCACCAGCATCAATATTGCTGTTCCTGACTATACAGCGGATTTAAACAATTCAATTAAAGGCTTAAAAATTGGCCTACCTAAAGAATTTTTTAATGAACATTTGAGCCCGGAATTACAAACAACTTTGCAAACTGCCATTAAAGTACTTGAATCACTTGGGGCAGTATTCAAAGAAATATCCTTACCCCATTCAGACCTATCGGTTCCTGCTTATTATGTGATTGCACCTGCAGAATGTTCTGCAAACTTATCGCGTTTTGATGGTGTACGCTACGGACACCGTTGTGAGAACCCACAAGACTTATTGGATCTTTACTTAAGAAGTCGCTCTGAAGGTTTCGGTCAAGAAGTTAAGCGCCGAATTTTAATTGGCACTTACGCCTTGTCTGCTGGCTACTACGACGCCTACTATCGTAAAGCACAACAAGTTAGACGCTTAATCAAAAATGATTTCGTTGATGCCTTTAAAGACGTCGATCTAATATTAGGCCCGACATCGCCATCCGAAGCTTTTGGATTTAATTCAAAAGGTGATGACCCGGTCAAAATGTACCTTGAAGACATATTCACCATATCCACCAATTTGGCAGGCCTTCCAGGCATGTCCTTACCCGCTGGTTTGATTAATGGCTTACCCATCGGCATGCAATTGATTGGAAATTATTTTGATGAAGCGCGGATGCTCAATG
>JBFJZQ010000340.1:0-3735 GCA_041622015.1 Oleiphilaceae bacterium | reverse complement strand
CCGCGGCCTTTTTTGTTTCTTCTTAAAACATCCGGGTCGCGCTTTAAACATTTTATTATTGAGATCAGGAATAGAGACCTGCAAATGCGCTAACACGCTTAAAAGGGTTTTATAAGGAGAATATCATGTCAATACCAACAGCTTATTCGGCTGTCATCTTTGTTTGGGCGACCACACCCTTGGGCATTGTGTGGAGTGGTGAAACTGTTCACCCTATTTTAGCGGCATTACTACGCATGCTCTTAGCCGCAATAATGGGTGTGTTCATTCTCAAACTTCGCGGTATTGTTTTTCCTTGGCATAAGTTAGCCAGACGGGTCTATGCCCTCTCGAGCTTAGGGGTCTTTGGCGGCATGTTTTGTACCTATATTGCAGCACAGCATTTATCATCCGGGGTTGTTTCAGTGATGTATGGTTTAACGCCGATATTCTCTGGATTATTAGCCTGGAGTGTTTTGAAGGAACAAGATTTCGGCCCCCAAAAATGGCTGGCAACCTTGGTCTCATTAGGCGGTTTAGTGCTTGTTTGTAGCAGCAATATTGTGGTGAATGATTCTCGCGCCATCATCTTACTGCTTGTGGGTGTCATGCTATTTAGTATCAGTAGCATATTGGTGAAGCGTGAAAGCAATAAAGAAGGCGGTACCGACATTCATCCCTTTGCTGTGGCTTTAGGCGCGATAGTGATGTCGATACCCGCCTATGCCTTAGCATGGTTGATCATGGATCAAGGTGAGTTACATATCGATGAATGGAGCATACGCTCGGCAATCGCCATTGCTTATTTGGCCGTGTTCGGCTCATTGATCGGTTTCTTTAGTTACTTTTATGTTTTAAGGCATTTGCCGGCCACGACCGTTGCATTGATTACCTTAATTACACCGGTTTTTGCGGTGGCAATGGGGCATACCTTTAACCAAGAAGCACTTGAACCGTCGCTTATCTATGGTGGTTTATTGGTTATGCTCGGTTTGGGTATTTACTTTTGGGGTGGAAAACTACAGCGTGTAATTTAAAGCCCTGAGTTGCATTGAGTTCATTTCGACTGGGCTCAATGAGCGATATTCCGTTCCCTGAGTTTGCCTGCACTGAGCCTTGCCTGCACTGAGCTCGTCGAAGTGTCGAAGGGAGCGGTAACTAAATTAAGCTCTTCGCAATAAAATTCTTCAAACCCGGCAAAACACCTAAATAAGGCAGCATTTTAATTGAAATATCAGGGTACTTATCCTGCACAACTTGCACTTCATTTGGTACGTCTGTCACCACATGTCGACCCGCAGATAAGAAATAAGGGAAGACACAAATTTCAGAAGCTCCTTCTGCGATAGCTTTTTCCAATGCATCGGGAATAAGTGGTTCCGCAAGTTCTAGAAAGCCGACCCCCACGATGGGATAATCGTTCACGACCAAACCCGCTAACTGACAGGCCAACTCGCCCACTTCATCATTGGAAGCCGCACGTCGACTGCCGTGCGCGATCACTACTAATGCTTTCATTTTGCCATTCTCCATAACTTACCATCACACAGAGCATAATTTTTACACGATGCTAAACACCCCCTACAGGGCAGCCGAGGATATTGTTTCATTTGCGTTATTGAATTAGCTGCATCTGATGCATTCATTGCAGCTTGGCGAGTAGCTTTTTCTGTCATTTTATATCTCTTTAAAGTGGTGATATTTAGTAAGCCTTATTACTTGTAAACCTATGCGAGCAAGTCCTTGAGTGCACTGTCCAATCGCTCATATTGAAACTGAAAGCCGGCTTCTAAAAGCCGTTTTGGATAGACATGCTGGCCATAAATCAATAAGTCCGACATTTCCCCCATTAGCAACTTCAAAACAAAGGCAGGTACCTTAAATATACAAGGACGATTCAGTTGCTTTGCCAAGGTTTTAGAAAATACTGCATTACTGACTGAATTGGGTGAAGTGGCATTGAAAGGCCCTCTTAATTCAGGCTTATTGAGTAAAAACACAATCAAATTAACCATATCCTGAATATGCACCCAAGACATCGCTTGTTGGCCATTGCTAATTGGGCCACCTAAGCCCAAACGAAAAGCGGGCAACATTTTCGCCAATGCGCCGCCCTGTTCAGCCAAAACAATACCGGTTCTTAACAAACATACCCGGGTTTTATCTGAATCAGCCCTTAGCGCGATATCTTCCCATTCCTTACATAATTTACTACTAAACTCTGGGTAAAAATCCTTAAAGTTTTCATCTACATGACGCTCGCCCTGACGACCATAAATACCGATCGCACTGCCAGAAATAAAACTACCAGGCGGCGTCTCTGCTGCAAGTATTTTATTGCTCAATTGAGTCGTCAATTGCCAGCGGCTATCACATAAAATTTTCTTTTGCTTGTCACTCCATCGCTTATTCACTATGGGCTCGCCAGCCAAGTTAATTACGGCATCGAGATTATTGAAGTCAACATCATCAAGATTATCGACAATATCTTCAAAACGCGGTGTCGGAGCTGCAAAACAACGTTTAGCGCTCACTTTATTTCGGGTCAATAAAACAATATGGTGATCAGCTTTAATAAGCTCGGGAATTAATGCTCGGCCAATTAAGCCTGTACCACCCGTGATCAAAATTCTCATAAACCACCTTAACCTTATAAATTCAATATCGATGCCAGCAAGTAACAGCTCTTTATTCAGAGTCTACTTTTTTTGAAGCTGGCGCTAACCTGTTGCTATCGTTTGATTTTGTTGATTCTAATGACAATATAGAAAAGGGTTTTAAGGGCTGATAACTATATTTTATGCGCGCGATATAGTTTTCTTCTGTGCGCTTCCCATCTTTAAATCGTTCAATGTTGGTTAAACCTTCGAAACTCAGTAAACGCTTTGTTTTTGAGTCATATTCCAAAAGAATTGGTTCAACCAGAATATTAATAAAAAAGTTTCGTGGATGTAGTTCGACAAACACTGACGCTTCACTCACTGCTTTCTGAATCGCTTCAAAGTTAATCAGTTGAACGCGGGTTATTGCTAAAAACGTAAAGTCGAGTTCGTTGTCCTTTTTAAGCGTTTGCCACTTGGACTCAATGAGTCGATCAAAACCGGCATCGACCACTATCAAGGGTTCGTCTAATTTGACCTTCGATTCTTTACGTTTATGTTTAGACTCAATCAAGACATGAAAATACGCGTCTTTAGCTTTATTTTTTGAATCTCCTGTATTTAAAGAGACAGTAATCCGTTCTTCACTTCGCTTGTCATAAAACATCATGTCTGGCGTGAGACTACTTTTAACATAATCGAGGGTCTTCTCGGCAAATACTTCACCGTATGGGTCGCTATAGGTCACATTGGCTGACAGGTAATTTCCATCATCATTGATGATCACTTTATGCGTTTCGATATAAAGCAGCGCCGATGTTTCAGGATCAATCGCCCTGCCTTCAAAATTCAATAATTGCGCTGCTTGGCTATGAAGGGTAAGAGTGAAAATCAAGCCTATGCCTAGGACATAGACAAAGAATCTTTGAAAATACCTCAGTGCTTCAAGTTTCAGGCTTAACATGTTGTTTCATTTTTTAAAAAGATCGGGGGCGCTTTAGACACTCCCAACTTAGGAAGTAAAAAGAGCAAGGCAATCATTGAAAATACTGTCCATTCTAAAGCTAGCATCCAAAGATTCGAATCCAAAAATTCAAGACCACCTAAGCGCCTGCCTGCCAGATATGAAATGGGCCCTAACAAGGTACAGCCTAAT
>JBFJZQ010000339.1:0-3741 GCA_041622015.1 Oleiphilaceae bacterium | reverse complement strand
TATCGTTTTTATGTGAAATAAATACACGCCTTTGTATCTGAGTTGTTATACTTCGCGGCAAATTATTTGGTCGGCACACTTGGAATATGGGGTAAACAATGAAATATGTACAACTGAATAAGGGCGCCGAAAAACGCTTAAAGCAAGGCCATTTATGGATCTATAGTAATGAAGTTGATGTAAAGAAAACGCCGCTCAAATCTTTTGAGCCAGGAGAACAGGTACAAGTTAAGTCACATACAGACAAAGTCTTGGGAACTGCCTTTATGTCACCGGCTTCACTGATTGCAGGTCGTATGATTAGTCGTGACCCAACGCAATTAATGGATCAGTCGCTGCTTACCCACCGCCTAAATGTTGCGCTTTCTTTAAGGCAGAATGTCTTTTCTGAACCTTGCTATCGCTTGGTTTTTGGTGATAGTGACCGCTTGCCTGGGCTAGTTATTGACCGTTTTAAAGATGTCTTTGTGGTTCAGATTTCATCAGTTGGAATGGAGTCTTTAAAGACAGAAATTGTAGCGGCCTTAGATAAAGTATGTAAGCCAAAAAACATTATCTTCAAGAATAACGGAAAAATGCGAGGCCCTGAAGACTTGGAGTCGTATATTGAAGTTGCCAAAGGTGATGAGATAGAAGAGGCCGAGTTCACTGAAAATGGAGTGAAATTTATTGCGCCGATTGTCACAGGCCAAAAAACCGGTTGGTTTTATGACCATCGTATGAATCGTGCGCGTCTTAAAGATTACGTTAAGGGTAAGCGTGTTCTTGATTTATATAGCTATGTTGGTGGCTGGGGAATTCAAGCCGCGGCCTTTGGTGCAGAATCTGTTACTTGCGTTGATAGCTCAACCTTAGCATTAGATTATGTGATTAAAAATGCTGAATTAAATAATCTTCAAGACAAAGTTGATTGCATTGAAGGTGATGTTTTTGAGGTCTGTAAAAAATTGAAAGAAATGGATGAGCGCTTTGATATCGTTATTGCTGATCCACCTGCTTTTATTCCTAGAAGAAAAGATCAGAAAGCCGGAGAGTTGGCTTATCAGCGTCTAAACCAATTAGCAATGAGGTTGCTGAGTAAAGATGGCTTATTAGTGTCTGCATCCTGTTCAATGCATTTGTCTAAGGATGCTTTGGTTAAAGCTGTCGGCCTGGCAGGCCAAACTTTAGAAAAGCAGTTACAGATTGTTGAGCAAGGCGGTCAAGGGCCAGATCATCCCATCATTCCAGTCATTCCAGAAACCGATTATTTAAAAGCGATGTTTGTGCGAGTCTTACCCGCGTAGTATGCTTGAGTAGCTAGATTGAAGCGGCGTAAATATCTTGTTTAAATTTTGAAAAAAGATGTTTACGCCGTTATTTATAAATCCTTCAATGACGCCAATTCTTCTAAAAGGGCTTGTTTGAGAGATAAGCTCTCTGCATTGAAGTGTTCTGCTTCATCATTGCTCTGTTTGTGCAGGGCTTTTTCAATATTCAAGTTTAATTGTTTTAAAAAGTCTTTTGCTTGAGAGCTGGTTTTTTGTTGAAGCTTTGCTCTAAGGTTTAAATCCCAATTATATTTTATCGTTGAAATATCTTTTTCAATTTCGGTTGCAAGTAAAATAGCGTACAGGGTTCTTCTAAGTTCAGGAGGTGCTTCGCTTGAGTCTGAAGTGCTAGTCAGGGCTGAGAAGTCACTTGCTTTACGTTTAAGATTGCTTCCTTTTAAGATCACCTCTAAAGCATGAAAGCCTAGAGTGACATAAGCGGGATCACCAAGTTGGAATTCTTGTTCCATATGGTTGCGTGTAATGGGAATGTCAGAATAGATCAAACCACTGAAGGGGTATCCATCTACCACATCCAAATAGCCGGGTAATAAAGGTTGCTGGTCTAGACTCGTTTTTATGTCAATCGGGCTTAGAATAGCATCATCATGGGTTCGATGTGTTGTGTAGATTAAACAGCAAGTATCTAAAAAATAACCGCTAATAAAAAGGCTATGCGTTTTCTCTAGGTCGTTAATAACTTCCGTTAGACCGTCTTTTGATGGTTTTTTTGCGAAGTTGATTAAGCTTTGATTTAAGTGCTGACTACGCTCAATAAGAAGCAAAAGGTGTTTTTCAACTATTTCTATAAATTGAGTTATAGCTGGTAAGGATTCAATGTCTGGAGTGGTTACATTTTGCTCTGGTTGCGCTGCTATCGTAGGTTTATTGCTTAATTGACTAGGTTTAGGTGAGTTGTTATCGGCTGAGTCGGAACACCCCGTGCTTAAAAAAATACATACAATAACTAGAATAGATAAAGATGGTCTATGCATTGTTATAGCTGACATTTGCTTAGTCTCTGAGAGATTGTATTGGCCAGTTATTGGTTTCGCTAGTTTGTCTTAGGATATCGTCAGGGTCAATGGCAATAGGATAATCGACTAGTTCTAGTAAAGGTGTGTCATTATGAGAGTCACTATAAAAAAACGCACCGGATAAGTCATGGTCTTTATTGCTAAGCCACTCATTTAAGCGAGTGATTTTGCCTTCTTTAAAGCTCGGGATCCCTGCAACTTTACCAGTATATGTATTGCCAATCATTTCCGGCTCAGTTGCGATCAGGTCGTCAACCTCAAATGCTTCGGCAATGATCTCAGTCACAAATCGATTCGTGGCGGTAATAATCAATAAGAAATCGCCATTCTTTCTATGGGATTGCAGTAGCTCAAATGCTTTGGCAAGCATGATGGGTTTGATCTTGGTGTTAAAAAACTCTTCTCTAAGAGTGTGAAGTTCTGACACTGAGCGCTCGGATAGTGGTTTCAAAGCAAACTCAAGATAAGCTTGAATATCCAATTGTCCGGTTTGGTAGTCTTTCAGGAATTGATCATTGGCTTCTTTATAAAGCTTTGCGTTTACTATCCCTTTCTCGACTAGATATTCTCCCCATGCGTGATCACTATCACCCGCGAGAAGGGTATTATCCAAATCAAAAATAGCTAAAGCCACAAAGTTTCTCCTATAAAAACAATTAATTGAGATAAGTGTTAAGAGGATATCAGAACTAAGGTGAAAAAATCCTGATCTGGTCTAAAATTTAGATAAATATGAAGCAATTGCATGTAACTTGGTTTGCTGAACTCAGCAAATTCTGGAAGAATGCAGTTAATATAAATTTTTAAGGAAGTGTAACGTGATAGATTCTGACGGCTTTAGGCTGAATGTCGGAATTATTCTCGCTAACCAATTTAATGAAGTGTTATGGGCAAGACGAATCGGGCAAAATTCTTGGCAGTTTCCCCAAGGTGGTATCAAAGTTAGTGAAACCCCTGATGAAGCATTATATCGTGAGTTGCATGAAGAAGTTGGTCTTCAGGCTTGTGATGTTGAAATTGTCGGTAAAACCAAGGGCTGGCTGCGTTATCGCCTGCCTAAAAAAATGATTCGTCATCATTCATTACCTTTATGTGTTGGCCAAAAACAAAAGTGGTACTTGTTGCGTATGCATAGTGAAGATTCTATGGTTTCTATGACGACGAGCGCCAACCCTGAGTTTGATCAGTGGCAGTGGGTTAGTTACTGGTACCCTTTAGGGCAGGTCGTTTCTTTTAAGCGAGAAGTATACCGACGGGCAATGAAAGAATTGTCTTCTGATTTATTTAAACAACGTAGTAACTATCTTAAATAATTAGTCGAAATTTGACTGATGCAAAGTAACTTTTCATAACGATGAGTTCAAAAGATAAGACTCACCCAAAGGATGTCGATG
>JBFJZQ010000338.1:0-3742 GCA_041622015.1 Oleiphilaceae bacterium | reverse complement strand
TTGATGAGATCTTACTGAGATGAATAATGTTTGTATGTGCGGATTATATAAAACATAATGTTCATTTACGAACATTAATAAGCAATTTTATTCCAATAGCGTGATATGCTTTCTATTTCAGCTTTCTATTTATTACTGCACTCCCATAAAACCCAAAATCATCAAATAGCTATACAGGATTCAAGATAAGTTAATTAGTTAAACGTTAGAGCTAAATTACTTTAATAAACCCTTCCCTGGCAAAACGTAATCGGGAATTATAAATACCATTTTCCGCACGCTTACCAATAGCTAAAAACATAATAATTTGCCCATCTTTGGGAATATTTAAAGCACGATTCGCTCTCACTTCATCAAAACCTTCCATTGGGCAAGTGTCGTACCCAAAAGCACGAAACGCTAGCATCAAATTTTCTGCAGCTAATGCAGTACTCTTTACCGCCCAAGTTTCCATTTCATGTTTTGAATTAGGGCCGCGTGGAACAGGCCTAACTAAGCCCACAACGCTATATAAGGCTTTTTTTGCCTTACCAAACAAACCAAAAGGCCCCTGATAATATTGAAAAGGCGCAATTTTACGATAGAAGTCTTCTACCAGTTTCGGCATATTTCCATCAGGCCATTGTTCAATCTGTTGAATACAATGCTTACGCCAGGTATCGGTTCGCGCAACAACGGCAATGAGTTGTTGAGAGGTTCTAGCCGCATTTTGATTCATACAAGCTGTGACTATTTTTTCCCGAACCGTATTATTTTTAATCCAATAGAACTCCCAAGGCTGAAGGTTACAAGAATTTGGTGCAAGCATTGCCAAATCTAAACACTTATTCACGATTTCATCAGGAACCGGCTCATCTGTAAATCGTCTAACAGATCTTCGTGACTCAACGACTTTGACAAATTCGTCCGGATTAATATCTTCTAACTTGTTTTTATTTGAGTCCAATATATTTTGATCCATACATGTCCTATTAAGTTTGCCCCGCTAAAGTATTTAGGCATAGATGTTTATAATATTGTACTGCCTATACTTAACTAAAGCCGCGTAAAAGCCAATAAGCGGAACAAAAACAATCGTACTCATTAAAAAGCGTCATTCCTCTTCGGGTATTTAACACTCAGATTGATGCTTTAACATCTGCAAATGTCCAATCGCGTTTTTCTTGGCATTTATTGGGTGTAAATTTATTACCTTAAAATCTAATGATCATTAGGCTTTTCCAAGATCCAAACTATACTTCTGAACGCACCCTCACTACTTCGAGCGTAATCAATGTTTCTCTCTTTATTATGGACGATACGATTTTTCCTTAAAGTTTCTATATTCATGCTGTCAATGGATCTAGTTTTTGCTGAGCAGCGCATTGAAGTGCTGACAGAAAATTGGCCGCCCTTTAACTATGAACAAGATGGTAAAGTGGTCGGATTAGCCACTGAAATAGTAGAAGCCACCCTAAAAAATGCAGAAATAAGTTACACCATTCGTTTGGGTGTCTGGAAGGGTGTATATGATAAAGTGTTATCTCAAAATGATGTATTAATTTATACAATCACCCGTACAGAATTACGGGAAAATCTGTTTGATTGGATAGGTCCTTTCGCGAAAAGAGAGCAAAGTCTTTTTAAACTAAAAAGTCGCCATGATATAAAGATAGATAAGCTAGACGATGCTAGGAATTATTTGATTGGACTGCAGGAAGGCGACGCCATAACCCAAGATTTATTGCAACTCGGATTCAGCGAAAAAGCTAATAACTTACAAATTTTCGACAAACGTATTTTGGCATATAGAAGCTTATTTGCCGGCCGAGTTGACGTGGTTACCGGACATGATGTCACCATAAAGTATCAATTAAAGCTCGAAGATTTACCTTACGAAGAAGTAGAGAAAGTCTATGATTTTGATGTCGACGGTGGTTTTTATATGGCATTCAAAAAAGGTTCAAATCCAGAATTGGTTGCAAGGGTAAGAAAATCGTTTGAAGCATTCAAATCTTCAGAGAAATTTATGCATATTATTAAAAAATATCGTTAAGTTAATTTTTCCGACTATGCTTTGGCTGAGTTCTTTGGTTACGCTATTACTATAAACGTTTCAGGTTTTTAAGATCATTTCAAATAGCCTTAAAAACATCTTTGAAAACTCTTTGGACGGCTCTAAAAAATAAAAGTACTAAACAAAAATGCCCCCACTAATATGGAAATGTGTATAAACGTCTTCACTCATTTTCATTTGTTGAAAATTTCTGACGGGTAAAGATTAACAGAATGATAAATATCATGGATTTCCAATGAAGCCGCAACGCAACTCACTTTTAATCACCTTCACTCTTATACTTAGTCTTAAGTGTTTTGCAGACGACTCGATCACAATAACTTACGGTAACGAATACAAACCTTTTGCATGGGGCGAAAAAGATATTGCCTTAGGGGTTCAAAAAGATTTTGTTGACATCATTTTAGGTGAAAAACTAGGTCTTAAGGTAAATCATGAAGTTTGCCCTTGGAAGCGATGTCAATTATTAGTCAAAGAAGGCAAAAAAGATGGTTTTTTTACTGTTGCCACGCACAAGAGAGCCGAATACACCATAAAAAGCAGCATTCCATTTTATGAAACCCAATTCGTCATACATACCAGCAAGCTGAATCCACATCTAGAAAGATTAAAAGCAGTTAGATCCCTTGAAGACCTAGAAAAAATGCATGATCTAGCGCATATTCACATGCTTGGTTCTGGCTGGCATGAGCAAGCATTAAAAAACATGAAAAATGTGAAAACGATAGTAGACTCTGCAGCAATTCCCACGATGCTTAAATTACTTCGCGCAGATGTATATATTGAGCATTCTGCAATGCTTAGATATCAAGCAAATGAAAAAGGCATCCTAACAGAATTATTAAGCCTTGATGAAAACCCGATTATCAACTTAGGCTGGTACATCTTTATAAGCAAAAAATCAAAGCACCAGCCGTTAATGCCTAAAATTAACAAAATGCTCGAGACACTTCAGGCTTCTGGAGAGTTACATACCATGAAGATGGAAATATTTAAGAAATATGGAATGATGTAAATACATACAACTTAGCATACACCTTATTAAATCTCTCAAAGTCATCTTTTTTCAAATTACTACTTATTTGCTAAAACCGGACTACACTAAATCCTATGAGCACTTTAAGCTAGCGCGAATCAATATCAGGTAAAAACATTCCTTACATTCAAATAAAAAAGACAGATGTTGACTTGATAGCAACTTAATTCAATTTCTATTTCAATCCGGATTTGATTTCCACATTGAAGTTCATCTCTATCAAGAGGGCAACTTATGATGCCTAATCATTATCTACCCTATTGCAATATTTTCTGTATTTTACTGATTTTTTTAGGGGCTACCCCCGTGTTGGCTGATCAACAGGTTCGCCTAGCCACATCAGAGCGTGAACCGTATATTGGTAAAAACTTACCTCATCAAGGTTATGTACATGAATTAATCACAGCAGCCTTCAAACGCGTTGACTATAAAGTGGTAATTGAGTTCTATCCTTTAGCCAGAGCCACCAGACTAGCAGAGCTTGGCGATGTGGATGGTCTAATTCCCTCTCACTTTAAACACACCTGGCTTAAAAATTTCATCTTTTCTGACCCCTTTCCTGGAGACCGAATAGGCTTCCTGAAAAAAAAGTCTTTAGTTCTACCTGCTAGCCCAACTCCTAATCCAGATCAAAAAGAATTACTTATTAA
>JBFJZQ010000337.1:0-3766 GCA_041622015.1 Oleiphilaceae bacterium | reverse complement strand
TAACTTCGATTTAGAAGGCGAGTCAGTCAATAAATTTAACCGAGTAACTATTGAAGA
Source organism: Oleiphilaceae bacterium (assembly GCA_041622015.1). Taxonomy (GTDB): domain Bacteria; phylum Pseudomonadota; class Gammaproteobacteria; order Pseudomonadales; family Oleiphilaceae; genus PZPK01. The sequence continues at coordinate 3,709 of JBFJZQ010000337.1, read as the reverse complement.
GCTTGGAGCAGCAGCCGAAAGCTTAAAGAACGCAAAAGGCATTAAAGGTCTTATCGTAACAAGTACCAAAGATTGTTTTATTGTTGGTGCCGATATTACTGAATTCACAGATTTATTTGCAGGCTCTGAAGAAGAGTTAGTCGCAAATAATATTAAAGCTAATACCGTATTTAGTGCTATTGAAGATCTACCGTTCCCAACTGTCACTGCAATCAATGGAATTGCATTAGGCGGTGGTTTTGAAATGTGTCTATCTACTGATTACCGTGTTATGTCAACCACAGCAAAAGTGGGTCTGCCTGAAGTTAAACTTGGTATTTTCCCAGGTTTTGGCGGAACAGTACGTCTACCGCGTTTAATCGGTGCAGATAACGCAATCGAATGGATTGCCGGTACAAAAGAATACAAAGCAGATGACGCACTTAAGTTTGGCGCTGTCGATGCTGTAGTTGCCCCTGATAAAGTAGTTGAAGCGGCGATTAATCTAGTTAAGCAAGCGATTGATGGAAAAGTTAATCAGAAAGCGCGTCGTGAAGAAAAGACAAGCAAGCTTAAACTAAATCCAATGGAAAGTATGATGACTTTTGAAACCGCTAAAGGTTTCGTTGCTGGTCAAGCAGGTCCAAACTATCCAGCTCCTGTCGAAGCTATCAAAGTAATGCAAAAGCATTCTGGGATGTCACGCGACAAAGCAATTGAAGTAGAGGCAAAAGGTTTTGCTAAAATGGCAAAAACATCTGTTGCTTCTTCATTAATTGGTCTTTTCTTAAATGACCAAGCTTTAAAAGCAAAAGCTAAATTACTTGAGCCAAAAGCATCAAAAGTGAACAAAGCTGCTGTATTGGGTGCAGGTATTATGGGGGGGGGTATTGCATACCAATCTGCTCTTAAGGGCACGCCAATTATCATGAAAGATATCGCACAAGCGGGTATCGATCTTGGTTTGAATGAAGCGAAAAAATTACTTACTAAGCGTGTTGAGAAAGGGCGTATGAAGCCAGCTCAAATGGCTGATGTTCTTAACGCAATTGACCCAGCTTTAAGCTATGGTGATTTTAAAGACGTTAACTTGGTTGTTGAAGCTGTTGTCGAGAATCCTAAAGTTAAAGATATGGTTTTGTGTGAAGTAGAAGATAAAGTATCTGAAGACACAATTATTACTTCTAACACGTCGACGATCTCTATCAACTTACTTGCTAAGAACTTGAAGCGCCCAGAAAACTTCTGTGGTATGCACTTCTTCAACCCTGTGCACATGATGCCTTTAGTTGAAGTTATTCGTGGTGAAAAGACCAGTGAAGAAACGATTGCCACTACTGTGGGTTATGCAAAAGCAATGGGCAAAACACCTGTTGTAGTAAATGATTGCCCAGGATTCTTGGTTAACCGTATCCTATTCCCTTATTTTGGTGGTTTTGCTGCCTTGGTACGTGATGGTGCTGACTTCCAGCGTGTTGATAAGATTATGGAGAAGTTTGGCTGGCCAATGGGTCCTGCTTATCTTCTTGATGTTGTTGGTATGGATACAGCTGTTCACGCTCAAGAAGTAATGGCGGAAGGCTTTCCTGATCGTATGAAGCAAGATTATAAGTCTGCTATCCAGGTTATGTTTGATAATAACCGTTATGGTCAGAAGAACGACAAAGGCTTCTACACTTATGAGCTAGACCGTAAAGGCAAGCAGAAGAAAGTGCAGGATAAAGGCGTTTACGACTTAATCAAACCAGTTGTTGAAAATAGTAATGAATTCACTGATGAGCAAATCATTGAGCGTATGATGGTTCCTCTTTGCATTGAGACTGTTCGTTGTCTGGAAGATGGCATTGTTGATACAGCTGCAGAAGCTGATATGGGTCTTATCTTCGGTATTGGTTTCCCTCCATTCCGTGGTGGTGCTCTTCGTTATATCGATTCTATCGGGCTTGAAGAGTTTAATAAGATCGCTGACAAGTATGCTGATCTAGGTGCTCTATATACTCCAACTGAGGGTATGAGAGAAATGGCTAAAACTGGCAAGAAGTTTTTCGGCTAATTGCTGAAACAGAATCGAACGGAGAATATCTATGAGTCTTAATCCAAAAGATGTCGTCGTCATCGATGCGGTACGTACTCCTATGGGACGTGCCAAAAATGGCTGTTTCCGCAATGTACGTGCTGAAACGCTATCGGCGACTTTGATTGATGCGATTTTTGATCGTAACCCAAAACTTAATCCTAATGACGTTGAAGACGTGATTTGGGGTTGTGTGAACCAAACTAATGAGCAAGGTTTTAACGTTGCGCGTCAAATTTCATTATTGACACGTCTACCTCATACCTCTGCTGCGCAAACTGTTAACCGTCTATGTGGTTCAGCAATGAGTGCTATCCATACTGCTGCACAAGCAATTATGACGGGTAACGGCGATGTATTTATCGTAGGTGGTGTCGAGCATATGGGGCATGTTCCTATGACTCAAGGTTTTGACCACAACCCTGCTGCAAGCAAATATTCTGCAAAAGCATCTAACATGATGGGTTTAACTGCAGAAATGCTTGCTAAAATGCACGGTATTACACGTGAGATGCAAGATGAGTTTGGTGCTCGTTCGCACCGTTTAGCGCATGAAGCTACTTTAGAAGGACGTTTCAAAAATGAGATCGTTCCTGTTGAAGGTCATGATGAAAATGGTTTCAAAGTTTTAATTGAAACTGATGAAACAATCCGTCCTGAAACGACTGTAGAATCCCTTGGTCAGTTACGTCCTGCTTTTAATCCTAAAGGCGGTACTGTGACAGCGGGTACTTCTTCACAGTTAACTGACGGCGCGGCGGCAATGATTCTTATGTCTGCAGAAAAAGCAGAAGCACTAGGCCTTAAGCCTCGCGCGAGAATCGTATCTATGGCTGTGGCTGGTTGTGATCCTGCTATTATGGGTTACGGCCCTGTACCTGCGACTAAGAAAGCACTTAAGCGTGCAGGCTTAACAGTTGAAGATATTGATTTCTGGGAATTGAACGAAGCGTTTGCGGGTCAGTCTCTTCCAGTAATGAAAGATCTAAAGTTGATGGATGTTAAAGATACTAAAGTTAACTTAAATGGTGGTGCGATTGCATTAGGGCATCCGCTAGGTTGTTCAGGTGCTCGTATATCTACTACTTTGTTGAATGTTCTTGAAGACAAAGGCGGTAAGTATGGTGTTTCTACCATGTGTATCGGTCTTGGTCAGGGTATATCGACGGTATGGGAACGCTTGTAATTTAAGTGTTTTATATAAAAAAACCGCAGCTTTCGCTGCGGTTTTTTTATTCAGTAATATCTGTTTCTTGTTCTTTTTCTAAAGTAACATCTTTTGGTTTGATAAAACTTTCCAAGTCGGAAACTTTGCCGGTTCTCCTTGCTTCTTGAATGCGATCACTGAGCTCTTTGATTCTTTGATTTTTTTCGTTAGCTTCTAACATTGATTTTTTAATTACTTGTATCGCCTGCTTAATATAAAGCTGATAAGACGTAATATTATTTTGCTCTGCGAACAGGTCCGCGTGATACAGGTATGTGTTGGTAGAGACTTCTTGTTGCAGATGGAAAAGGTGTTTTTGTAACTCTTGATGCTTTGTGAAGCTTAAATCACCTTTATTACGATATAAATCAAATAATTTGTTAAGTTGTCCAAGTTGAGTCAAGGTCGTATTTAATTCCGAGTCTGAACTTAACCAGCAGCAAACTTGG
>JBFJZQ010000336.1:0-3777 GCA_041622015.1 Oleiphilaceae bacterium | reverse complement strand
GTTTCCCTGAGTGTTGTGCCGGCTAGAAATGAAGCGGTTTTGTTGATGTTGTCAATCGAGCTAAGTCCATTCAGGCGTCTGACTGAAACGAGGGTGTCATTGGTTGGAATGAGTTCTGAAAATGAATGACCCGAACCGATACTCCGAATTGTGCCTTTACTGGAATGAATAATTTCTTTTAAGGCATCCACTGAGGTGGGCGCATACTTATTCTGAGGGTAGCAGGTTTGGTTGCCAGACCAGTTTTTCCATGGGTAAACTTTGTTCTGTTGTTTGGCGACGACAGATGAAAATGCATTGTTGGATAATAGCAATGAGCCTGGTAGGGCAGATGTTAAAGTAGTCGCCACTAATGTTTTAAGTAAATCCCGCCTGTGCATGGTGCTTCTCCTTATCTTCCTTGAACGGCTTTTGAGCTCAGATAGCGTATGAGTTCAATAAGTTGTTCTGGTGTACATTCGAAACATTGTCCTGCTGGGGGCATGCCGCCGTAACCGCCCATTACTCGTTCTAGCGTAGCATCCATACCTTTAGAGAGTATTTTTGTCCATGCTTCTTGGTTGCCTGCTTTTGGTGCGCCGCTTGATCCCTGCACATGACATTGAGCACAGGTTTCATTAAATATTGTGTTTAGTTCTGGCGATAAGCTAACTGTCTGAATAGGCTCTTCATCTTCGATGTTGGCTGAAATTGAGTTCGGGTCAGGTGCTTCTGAAGAGCAACTGATTAAAACTAAGCATAAAGAGAGCAAAAAGTTAGCTTTGAGACATTTAGCTAAGCGGGTGTTTTGAAAATATAGTTGGCGGGTAAGGTACATAATATTTGCTCCAGATCACGAATGAGAATGATGTTAACACAAAACATGAATAATATTCATGTTTTGTGTTATTTCGTGAACTAAAGCAATATCAAGGCTTATCTTTTAAGTAAATTCAACAGATACTATTTTTAGTTATCCTCAAAAATACAAAGCCTGTTATGAACTCAATGTTAAAGGTCGTAACCTTTTTCATCGTGCATTGAAATATCGAGGCCGATGCTTTCATCATCTTCGTCAACGCGTAAGCCGGTTACTTTATCGACTAACTTAAGAATGACCCAAGAGATAATAGCGGTATAAGCAAAGACGCTCACAATAGCGATGACTTGCGCAGTAAGCTGCTCAGAAATCGTGGTATTGTCGCCACCAAATCCGTAGCCACTAAATGCCCCTAAGCCGGATGCGCAGAAAATACCGACTAGGAAGGACCCCAAAATACCGCCTACACCGTGAACCGGAAAAACATCTAAAGAGTCATCAATCTTTAGCTTTTGCTTCATAAATAAGGTGGCATAAAAACAGATAATACCGGCAGAGAAGCCAATAACAATTGCCGCTGCTGGGCTCACAGAACCCGATGCTGGTGTAATCGTTCCAAGGCCAGCAACCATACCGGTTACGATACCTAAAGCAGACGGCTTACCAAACTTTTTCCATTCTAATGCTGTCCAGGTGAGTGCGCCTGTTGCTGCTGCTAGGTGAGTCACGATCAGTGCCATGGCGGCGCTTTCATTGGCGCCAAGAGCGCTGCCAGCATTGAAACCGAACCAACCAACCCATAGCATGCCCGCACCGGTGATGGTCATGGTCATGTTGTGCGGAGGCATAGCCGTCTGTGGCCAGCCTTTGCGCTTGCCAATAACAAGCGCGGCTACTAAGGCAGCAACACCTGCTGTAATATGCACCACAATACCGCCAGCAAAATCGAGTGCACCTAGCTCGCTTAACCAGCCGCCGCCCCAAACCCAATGGCAAACAGGGATATACACGGCAAATAGCCAGATGCTGCTAAACAACAACATTGAAGAGAATTTCATTCTTTCAGCAAAGGCACCGACAATAAGAGCAGGGGTAATCACAGCAAAAGTCATTTGGAAGGCAGCAAAAAGAGCTTCAGGAATGGTTCCCGCCAGAGACTCTTTGGTGACGTTAGCCATGAACAGGTTGTTTAAGTCGCCAATGAAGCCATTGCCCTCGCCGAAAGCGAGGCTGTAACCTGCGACAAACCAAAGTATTGACATTAAGCAGGTAAGAGAAAAACATTGCATCAAAATAGACAGCACGTTTTTACTTCGCGCTAGACCGGCATAGAATAGCGATAAGCCGGGAATGGTCATAAACAGCACCAACGCTGTTGCAGTAAGAATCCATGCTGTGTCTGCAGCATTTAAGCTGTCTTCAGCGTAACTCAGAGATGGTACTAGCAAACTCGAGGCTAGCAAGATGAGCTTGATCATGTTAAACATTCCTATCTAGGTTTGGGTCGACGCAAATGTGTGGTTGCACTGCAATAGAGCAATTCTTCGTCTTGATTATTTTATGCACTATTTTAAGGCGAGACAAAATTAATCAATCATTATTTAGATTTCAATAGCTAATGTTTAAATACTGTAAGAAAGCGAAAATTATCTTTTTATGCGCACTGTAATGATGCTTTTTTGAACGCACTGCACTTGTTTGGGGCTTTATGTCTGGGCATCTTTTTTTAAAATTATCAGCATTATATTTTGTCTATTTTGCACTATTAGGTGTGATGGCACCTTATTTAAGTCTCTATCTAGAAGAGGAAGGGTTTAGTCTATTAGAAATTGGCCAATTAATGTCACTACTGCTGATCACAAAAATGGTAGCACCACTAATTTGGGGTAGTTTAGCTGATAGATATAACAAAAATGTTCTATTAGTGAGAGTTGGCGCTTTTATGACATTGCTCTGCTACTTAGGATTCTTTTGGGCACATACGTTTTGGTCACTGGCTGTTGTTATTATTCTTTATAGTTTTTTTTGGAATGCAGTGCTTCCGCAAATTGAAGTCTTAACGCTGTATAACTTAGCCGATGAAAAAAAACGTTATAGCCGAATCCGCTTATGGGGGTCTGTCGGTTTTATTTTTAGTGTTTCTTTATGCGGTTGGTTATTTGATATTTTAGGGATAGATGCTTTTCCATGGGTGCTGCTTGTTATTATTAGTGCCATTTTTGGTGTGAGCTTATTCCGTTTCACTGAAGTGAAAATTAACGCTTCAGAGAGTCGTAATGCAGAGCGAACTTTCTCATCACAACTTTTCTTACCTTGGGTTATTTTATTTTTTGTTGTAAGTTTTTTATTACAAGTTTCACACGGAGCTTATTACACCTATTTTAGTATTTATTTAACTGACCTTGAGTATTCAAAAGTTCAAATTGGCTGGCTTTGGGCGTTAGGTGTGGTTGCTGAAGTACTGATGTTTGTGGTCATGCACCGTTGGTTAAAAAATAGTTCAATAGAAAATATTATGCTTTTGTCGTTATTGCTGACGATGATTCGATGGGGCGTGACGGCTTTTTATGCCGATACACTTATCATCATAACTTTGATGCAATGTCTCCATGCATTTTCATTTGGCGCGATGCATGTCGCCTCTATTCAGTTTGTACATAATAATTTTATTCAACAAAACCAAGGAAGAGCGCAGGCCTTATATAGTAGTACAGGCTTTGGTGCGGGGGGGGCGCTGGGTGCTGCGCTCTCTGGATATATTGTCACTTCTTATAATTATCAAAGTGCATTTGTTTTTAGCGGTCTCGTTTGCCTGCTTGGGATGTTCTTGGTGTTAATCATGAAACAACAAATCAAACATAGGGTATGAAGGTTTCAACTTCTTGAATGTGCATATAAAAAATCTTCAAAAAAATCTTTTTTAAATTGGTTGATTGTGAAATTACGGTCTATGCTTTGTTTTAAGTATATTTATAAGT
>JBFJZQ010000335.1:0-3791 GCA_041622015.1 Oleiphilaceae bacterium | reverse complement strand
TAGTGCCTATGCCACGGCTGCGGAGCGAATGCTCATTGCCATTGGCGAGCCTGAATTAGTAGACACCTCTAAAGACTCCCGTCTAAGCCGAATTTTTTCAAATAAAGTCATTAAACGATATGCAGAATTTAGTGACTTCTATGGCATGGAAGAGTGCGTTGAACAAATTGTTTCCTTTTTCAAACATGCCGCTCAAGGTCTTGAAGAAAAGAAGCAGATTTTATATCTACTTGGCCCTGTCGGTGGCGGTAAATCTTCGCTTGCTGAAAAACTAAAAGCACTGATGCAGAAAGCACCTTTCTATGCAATCAAAGGCTCTCCCGTGAATGAAAGCCCATTATGCTTATTTGATCCGAATGAAGATGCCGACATTCTGAAACAAGAATACGGTATTGATAAACGTTATCTAAATAGCATTATGTCACCTTGGGCAGTGAAACGCTTACACGAATATGGTGGCGATATTAGTAAGTTCAAAATCGTCAAAATCTGGCCCTCCATTCTGGATCAAACTGCTATCGCAAAAACCGAACCCGGCGATGAAAACAATCAGGACATTTCTGCCTTAGTCGGTAAAGTGAATATCCGTATGCTCGAAGACTATTCACAAGATGACCCCGATGCGTATAGCTTTAGCGGCGGCCTCTGTCTTGCGAACCAAGGTATTTTAGAATTTGTTGAAATGTTCAAAGCACCTATCAAAGTGCTTCACCCTCTACTAACGGCAACCCAAGAGGGAAATTATAATTCCACAGAAGGCATGAGCGCGATTCCTTTTGAAGGCATCATCCTCGCGCACTCCAATGAATCGGAGTGGCAGACCTTCAGAAACAACAAAAATAATGAGGCTTTCCTGGATCGTATTTCGATTGTCAAAGTGCCTTATTGTTTAAAAGTGACTGAAGAAGTGCTGATTTACAAAAAACTTCTAGAACATAGCTCATTATCAGAAGCACCTTGTGCACCCGACACCTTAAATATGCTGGCGCAATTTTCTGTTTTATCGCGCCTGCATGAGCCCGAAAACTCTAATATTGGTTCAAAAATGAAGGTCTATGACGGCCAAAACATTAAAGATACCGACCCGAAAGCGAAGTCGATCCAAGAATATAAAGATAATGCTGGCGTCAACGAAGGGATGGATGGCCTATCAACCCGTTTCGCATTCAAGATTTTATCTAAAGTCTTTAACTTTGATACCTCTGAAATAGCCGCAAACCCCGTTCACCTGCTTTATGTTCTCGAAAAGCAGATAGAACAAGAACAGTTCCCCCAAGAAACAGCCGACCGCTATTTACGTTTTATCAAAGAATTTTTAGCGCCCCATTATGTCGAGTTTATTGGTAAAGAGATTCAAACAGCCTATCTCGAATCGTATTCCGAATATGGCCAAAATATTTTTGACCGCTATGTCACCTATGCAGATTTCTGGATTCAAGACCAAGAATATCGCGATCCCGAAACAGGCGAAAGTTTTGACCGAGCGGCAATCAATGAAGAGCTTGAGAAAATTGAAAAACCTGCGGGTATTAGTAATCCCAAAGACTTCAGGAATGAAATTGTCAACTTCATGCTACGCGCGAGAGCCAATAACAATGGCCAAAACCCGTCCTGGATGAGTTATGAAAAACTTCGCAGTGTGATTGAAAAGAAAATGTTTTCGAACACCGAAGACCTACTTCCCGTTATTTCATTTAATGCAAAAAGTTCAAACGAGGACAAGCAGAAACACCAGCAATTTGTCGATCGCATGATGGATCGAGGTTACACCCAGAAACAAGTTCGCTTGCTAGCAGAATGGTACTTAAGGGTGCGTAAATCTCAGTGATAGCTTAAAAGTATGCAATAAGTATTTGGTAGCAGCATTTATCACTCCATTGGTATAACCATTAGGAATTTCTATGGGGATCAGCCACATCATTGACCGCCGTCTAAACGGCAAGAACAAGAGCGCTGTAAATCGGGATCGATTTCTACGGCGCTACCGTGCGCACATCAAAAAAGCCGTCACAGAAGCCGTAGGTAAACGCAGTATCACAGACATGGATCGTGGCCAAAGTATTAGCATTCCTAGTAAGGACTTAGACGAGCCCGTTTTTCATAGTGGCAAAGGCGGACTAAGAGAAGCCGTCAATCCGGGTAATAAAGAATTTACCAGTGGAGACCAATTACCTAAACCACCCGGTGGTCAAGGTAGTGGCGGCAGCGGTGAAGGTAAAGCGAGCGATTCAGGAGAAGGCATGGATGAATTTGCCTTCCAAATATCACAAGACGAATTCCTCGACTTCATGTTTGAAGATCTCGCTCTACCGAACCTGATCAAAAAACAACTGAAAGATACTACATCCTATAAATATTTACGCGCGGGCTACAGCAATCAGGGTAATCCGTCAAAAATAAATATTGTTCGTTCTTTGCGAAAAGCTTATGGCCGCCGTATCGCCTTAACAGGTAAAACCCGTGAAAAAATTCAGGCTTTAGAAGAGGAAATTCAAGCGCTGGATTTGAGCGACCCCATTCAGATTAAGTTGCATGCAGACCTGGAAGCCGAACTCGCTCGGCTGAAAAAGCGCATTCATAACATCCCCTGGATTGATGAATTCGACCTTCGTTACAACCAACATATTAAACACTCTGTACCGAGTACCAGTGCCGTTATGTTCTGCTTAATGGATGTTTCAGGCTCCATGACCCAAATGCATAAAGATATCGCAAAACGCTTCTACGTCTTACTTTATCTTTTCTTAAAACGTAATTATCAAAAAATTGATGTCGTGTTTATCCGCCATCACACCAGTGCAAAAGAAGTCGATGAAGAAGAGTTTTTTTACTCACGGGAAACCGGTGGCACCATTGTCTCTAGCGCTTTGCAGTTAACCCAAGAAATCATCAACAAACGCTACCCCGCTTCCGATTGGAATATCTATGCCGCACAAGCCTCAGACGGTGACAATTGGAATGATGATTCACCACTTTGTAGCAAAATATTAGTCGATAAAATTCTGCCTCAACTTCAATATTATGCCTACATTGAAATTACTCAGGGGCAACATCAAAGCCTCTGGGAGCAGTACACTAAAGTAAAAGAACAATTCGATGATTGCTTTGCCATGCAACATATTCAAAGTGAAAGTGATATTTACCCCGTATTTCGCGAATTGTTTCAACGGAGGCCAGCATGACAAATAGCCCGAAAGAAACAAAAGAAAAACGCACTAAGAAACGGAACATTCAAAGCAATAAATCTGATGATAAGCGTCAATTTATTGCAACAGGTTCAGAATGGTCCTTTGAATTGATCGAAGCTTTTGATCATGCTATTGAAGAGATTGCACGCGAATTCAAACTGGACACCTACCCTAACCAAATAGAAATTATCAGTTCTGAACAAATGCTTGATGCGTATTCTTCCGTCGGCATGCCGCTTGGTTACAGCCACTGGTCATATGGCAAACAATTTCTTCAAAATCAAAAAGGTTACAAACGCGGTCAAATGGGACTCGCCTATGAAATTGTGATTAATTCTAATCCTTGCATTGCTTATCTCATGGAAGAAAACACTCTGATGATGCAAGCTTTAGTCATCGCTCATGCTGCCTATGGCCATAACTCTTTCTTTAAAGGCAATTATCTATTTAGAACCTGGACAGATGCAGGTTCAATCATCGACTATCTGTTATTTGCCAAGAACTACATTGCCAAATGCGAGCAGCGCTATGGTATTGATGAAGTTGAAAGCTTTTTAGATTCCTGCCATGCCATTATGAATTATGGTGTTGATAGGTATAAAC
>JBFJZQ010000334.1:0-3800 GCA_041622015.1 Oleiphilaceae bacterium | reverse complement strand
TATACGCCTGGCGAATTCGGTATTTGCTTTACTTGCTCTTCAGACAAGCCTTTTGGTAAGGAAGCTAAGCGCAGTTGCTTTGCGATGGCCGCATCAAACACCTCTGGCGAATGCTCTTTTTTAGCCATGAGATAAAAATCAAGCATGGCATCCACATCACCCATCGCCCGGTGACGTTCAGTTAGCGTGATATCGTGCCGTTCAATTAATGCATCCAAACCATGGCGTTTATATTGAGGGTATAAGGCTTTGGCTAATTTAACGGTACACAACACCCGTCGATTCCAAGTAATATTTAAACGCCGAAACTCAGATTTCAGAAAGCCATAATCAAAACGCGCGTTGTGCGCCACAAAAATACAATCTCTGGTTAGGCTATCAATTTGTTCTGCTAACTCACGAAATACCGGAGCATCTTTGACCGTAGCATTTGAAATTCCCGTAAGAGACTGAATAAAAGGCGGTATGGTCACTTCAGGGTCTATCAAACTCTGCCAAGCTTCGATCACTTCTCCGGAATGCCATACTTTGATCGCCACTTCGGTAATACGGTCCCGTGTGGCACGGGCACCGGTGGTTTCAATATCGATAAAGGCTAAACGCATGGTGTTGATCCTTAGAACACGGAGATGTTTTCAACATGGCTAGTGGGTGGCGCTTACTTAAGACAAATTACTTCAATTTATAGGGTGCTTGCGCACCGAAAAGGTATGGCGACTAAGTCTACGGTGCGCAAGCATTACCCTGTAAGGCATTGAATATGTTCTGCATTATAAGCAGGATAAACTTAAGTAAGAGCCATTAAGTTCTGAGCCCTTTAAACAGCATATGAAAGTTAATGAGCATGATAACCCAGCTTCGCTACTTCCTTAAGCCATTTAGTTCTAGCCTCTTGTGTAGAACTAATCATGGGGCCAATCATTTTGCTTTTCACTGAGTTAAATCCGACGAATTTGAGCGTGGTGATTTTAAGTTGCTTAATGGCAGGCGCCCCTTGAACTAGGCAGTAATACCATGGCGGCGTATCCATCGTCATAACGACTCGCGCCGTTCTGCCTTGAAGTAATTTTTTAGGCATCAATTTACCAGTTTCATACTGGAAGGCGAAACCCGGTAAAAATGTCCGATCAATTAAGCCCTTTAACTTAGCGGGTAGCGTTCCCCACCAAATGGGAGTGAAAATAACCAGATGTTCGCACCACGTTAATGTGGCTTGAAAGGATTTGAGCGAATCTTCCATAACGCTTTCACCCGCATAGCCCTCAGAAAGATCCGGATTAAATACCATCTCTGATAGATAGAGCAACCGAACCTCATGTTTTTCTGCTGCTGATCGGGAATAAGTTTCTGCTAAATTGCCGGTAAAACTATCTTTCTTAGGATTTGCTGCCAACACCAATACGCGCTTTTTCATCTCATACTCCAAGATTTAGGATTTGAGAGGAGTTTAGCGTCTACCCATTAGGGGAGAGTCAAGCACTTATCTAGGGGGGTATTTGCTTGTAGCATTGATCTAGAAGATCAATTTTTTGTTTAATCTCTTCAATTTGATTCAACAGCTGCTGCCTTATTTCTGCCAAAAATAGTTTTATATTTCCCCAATCTACCTCGGCATTATTGAGGCCAATAACATTCTTTAGCTGAGACAAGGTCACACCCAATTCTTTGGCTTCTTTAATTAAGATAAGCAATTCGATATCTGAGTTTTTATAGACTCGGTACCGGCCTATTCTGTCGGGTGGTCTGATCAATCCTTTCGCTTCGTAGAAGCGAATCGCTTTGATCGATAAACCTGTTTTTTGAGCTGCCTCACCTATGTACATATACCACCGACTGAATGACGCCGTTTAGCAAGAGCTTTGGCGTTATTTATTAACCTGAATAATTTGAAACCGCCCTGGAGAAACAACGATAGGCCTAGGGAAGCCTCTACCCAGCACCCGCATACCATGGTTATTTTCACCCTCTTCATTTTGAAAGCCTTTATTCACGACCTGCTCATAATGATATTACGACTGCCAAACAACAACATCCACATACTTGATAGTGTTATCAGGCTCTCTTTCAAAAGATCTATAAAAAGTGGAACTGACAAAACCTTCTTACTTGCGAAAGTAGTTTACATATTCCGAACGGACTAATTCGGCTTCGGCTTCCATTTCTTCGGGAACCAAAATGGTAGTAATGATGCTGACCTGTTGCATTTTAATAATGTCCGTAATGTCTAAGCCAAGTACCTAACTCCTTAAATAACAGAGAGTTCACTAAAAAGATCATTCTTCAGGTGTTTACCATTCACTTACTTATTTTGAAACATTTGAAAAATACTAGACAACAAAGTTTGCACTAATCTGCGCCGGTAATTGCACAATCTTTCTAAGCGATAAGTCCATCCATGCCACGACACAACGATGGGTGGCTGCAAGTTCACCGTCTTCTTTATATAAGTGCTGTACCATTTGAATCGACTTGGTAAACCCCGTCGCTTCACCTGTTTCCAGTGTAATATTTAACTGTTCACCCATGTGTACTTCGCGCTTATATTCGGTTTCTTCTTTGAATAACACAGGGCCAATATTATGTTCTTGAGTCCAAACTTCTCCCAAACCAATATCGCTGAGAAAGCACACCCGAGTATGTGCACACAAATCTGAATAGGCAGTATGGCGCATATGTCGGTTTGCATCGCAATCTGACCATCGAACTTCTATGAATTTTTCAAATAAAACCGCCTTTTTAGATGACATAAACCTTTCCTCTTAATATTTAAACGCTTCGTCGTAATGAGCTGTAATATAGTGCGTTTTCTAAACCTGAAACAGCATATTTATTAGAACAGTGTTTTTGTATACCCTTTCTGGATTTGTTACTGATCTAAACTTAATGCTATAAATTTAAAATAAACACTTACTTCCATTAGTAGCGCACCTTATGAGACACCTTAATTACAACCATTTGCTTTATTTTTGGACAGTAGCCAAAGAAGGCAGTGTCGTTCGCGCTGCTAGAACATTGAACCTTTCTCCCCAAACTATTAGCGGCCAATTAAAACTACTTGAAGAAGTGATTGGCGAGCCATTGTTTGAAAAGGCAGGGCGTGGCCTAGCCATGACGGATACAGGTCGCATCGTTGAACAATATGCCAATGAGATTTTTAGTTTAGGTGCTGAACTAACACAACGAATTAAAAGCAAAACGCCTGGTTCCCCGTCTGCCTTCAATATCGGCATTGTAAACTCAATACCAAAACTGATTAGTTATAAGGTTTTGGAACCGGGCTTAAACATGAAAGACCCCATTAAACTTATCTGTTATGAAGGTGACCTGGAAAACCTTCTCGCTGATCTTGCCGTACATAAACTTGACATGGTGTTATCTGATCGAGCAATCCCTACGGGTCTAAATGTAAAAGCGTTCAACCATAGCCTAGGTAAGAGTGATTTAGCCGTGTTTGGCAGCCCGTTGTTAATTGAAAAAATACAGAATACTACCAGCAACTTACACTTCCCTGAAATGTTGGATAACGCCCCGTTCATCATGCCACTGCATACCAATGCTTTAAGGCGAAGTTTAGAGGACTGGTTTGAACAAACGGGCATTTCTCCACGAGTCATTGCCGAATTTGATGATAGCGCACTATTGAAGGTATTTGGGCAGGCTGGCTCAGGCTTTTTTGCTGCGCCACTGGTTATTGCAGATCAAATTCAAAATATGTACGGCGTTACAAAAATAGGCAATATCGCCGACTTGCAAGAAAACTACTTTGTTATTTCTCCTGAGAGACACTTAAAACACCCCGC
>JBFJZQ010000333.1:0-3801 GCA_041622015.1 Oleiphilaceae bacterium | reverse complement strand
CTTCCCTATGCAAGAAATTGATCAAGAGGGGCTCTCTGATACTGCTATTGAAGGGGCTTTACAAGTACAAGCAAGTGAAAGCGAAAAATCTGATCGCAATGGCAAGCCTATTCATGAAAAATTAAAGGAAGCTGATCAGAAAAAACAAACTGAAGAAGTGCTAGTCAATAGTGAAAACGACATTGTGGATGCAAAAGAGCTATTAAAATTCTCCGATATATTACCAGCCCAACCGCAGATACAACCTATTATCTATCAACAGCCAACAGGTCGCACCTACACAGATCATCAAACAACTACCATTGAAAGACCTTAACTTTTAGAACACTATTCAACTGTCACTGATTTAGCCAAATTACGCGGTTGATCAACATCAGTTCCTTTGATTAAGGCGACATAATAACTGAGTAGTTGTAATGGCACGGTATACACAATGGGTGCTATTACCTCATCACAATGAGGCACATCTAAGACTTTCATCGTTTTATCACTTTGAAAGTGGGCTTTTTTGTCTGCAAAGACATACATTAAACCGCCCCTAGCTCTTACCTCTTCAACATTGGAATGTAACTTCTCTAATAGCTCATTATTTGGTGCAACAACGATAACTGGCATATCGGCATCTATTAATGCCAAAGGGCCATGCTTTAACTCACCAGCTGCATAAGCTTCGGCATGTATATATGAGATCTCTTTTAATTTTAAAGCGCCCTCCATTGCCACAGGATACTGTTCACCACGCCCCAAAAATAAACTATGTTGCTTATCAGAAAAATCATCTGCGATAAGTTTAATTTGGCTATCCATGTCCAATGTTTGTTCAATTTTTGCAGGTAATGAAAGTAAAGATTTAATTATCTGAGCTTCTTTTTCCTGGCTTAACTGCTTATGTCTACCAATTGCCAACACTAACAGTAGCAATCCTGTTAATTGAACCGTAAATGCTTTTGTAGAAGCAACGCCGATTTCTGCTCCTGCATTCATCATATAAACTAAGTCTGACTCACGAACTAATGATGAGCCAGGAACATTGCATATTGTAAGACTCGATTTATAACCAATTTCTTTAGCTAATCTTAAAGCTGCTAGGGTATCTGCGGTTTCACCTGATTGCGAAATAGTCACAATCAATGAGTTTTTATTCACTACTGATTTTCGATACCTGAATTCTGAAGCAATTTCTACACTGCAAGGCACACCGGCTATTTCTTCAAACCAATATCGAGCAACCATTCCAGAATGAAAACTTGTTCCACACGCTATAATTTGTACGTGATCAATACCGGAAAGTATGGCTTCAGCATGTTCACCAAAAGAAGAAATATTAACCATATTATCGTTAATACGGCCTTCTAATGTATTTTTTATAGCGATAGGTTGCTCATAAATTTCTTTAAGCATGTAGTGCTTATAAGGACCTTTATCGCCTGCATCATGCTTAATATCCGATTCTTTGACAACACGTTCTACTTTCTCTCCCGCTTGGTCAAATATCTGCACACTATCTTTAGTGATTTCAGCAATATCACCTTCTTCGAGATAGGCAAAACGATTCGTAACGGGCAACAATGCTAGTTGGTCTGAAGCTAAAAAGTTTTCACCCAAACCATAACCAATGACTAAAGGACTACCTGAGCGCGCAGCAATTAGACGTTCTGGATCGTTAACATCCATTACCACGGCGCCATAAGCGCCTTCTAACTGCTTAACCGTAGCTTGAAATGCACTTAGTAAATCCGGATTTTTCTTTCTTTCATCTTCTACCAGGTGAGCGATAACTTCTGTATCAGTATCAGAGGAAAACACATAGCCTTTTTTCTGAAGCATTTCTCGTAATATATGATGATTTTCTATAATCCCATTATGAACTACAGCAACGGATTCCGATGAGACATGAGGGTGTGCGTTGCGTTCACTGGGTTTTCCATGCGTAGCCCAACGAGTATGTGCTATCCCAATTCCACCATCATGGGCTGTTTCTGCAACAGCATCAGCTAAGCCTTGTACTTTACCATTACGCCTGATTCTTAGAAAATCTCCATTTCGTTGGATTAACGCTATTCCAGCAGAATCATAACCACGATATTCAAGTCTTTTTAATCCTTCTAATAATATAGCTGATACATCTCTTTGAGCTACTGCACCCACAATTCCGCACATTTTCGATCCCTTTCTAAATAATTGTCTAAAACTTATTTCTTAGTCGGACGCTGCCATCCATCAATATTTTTTTGCTTTGAACGTGCAATTGCTAACTGTTCACTCGTTACGTCTTTTGTAATAGTGGAACCAGCACCAATTGTTGCATCTTTACCAACTTTTACCGGTGCTACTAATGAACTATTTGAGCCTACAAATACCCCATCATCTAGCTCAGTCTGGAATTTATTAACACCATCATAATTACAAGTTATCGTTCCTGCGCCGACATTAACATTCTTTCCAAGGATAGTGTCACCAACGTAACTAAGATGGTTAATTTTACTTCCTTCACCAACTAACGTTTTTTTAGTCTCTACAAAGTTACCTATTTTTGTCTTGTTAGCTAATTTAGTACCTGGTCTTAATCTTGCGAAAGGGCCTATTGATGCATCTTCAGCCACTGTGGAGTCTTCAATAATTGAATTTGCGAAAACCACACTGTTAGAGCCAATCTTGCTATTTTCAATAATACAGTTAGAGCCTATTGTCACACCATCTGCAAGTTCTACATTACCTATAAATATACAATTGACATCAATTTCAACATCTCTGCCACACACCAGTGTGCCACGTATATCTATTCTGTTCGGGTCATATAAGGTAACGCCATCAAGCATCAATTGCTCAGATATCCTACTTTGAAACCAACATTCTAATTCACACAACTGAAGACGATTATTGACGCCTTGGACTTCTTGTTCAAATTCGGGATGATAGGCTTGAATCTTATTACCAGCCTTATTTGCTAACGCTATCAAATCAGTTAAATAGTATTCACCTTGAGCATTATTATTGCCAAGCTGCGGTATAAATTTATGCAGATGGTTAGCATTTAAAGCAAGAATACCGGTATTAATTTCATTTATATCTTTAATTTCTTCTGTTGCATCTTTTTCTTCGACAATCGCTTTTATATTTCCTTCAAAATTTCTTATGATACGACCGTATCCTTTAGGGTTTTCTAATTGAACTGTTAACAGTGCTATTTTTTCTTCTGTCACACCGTCTAACATCAAGGCGAGTGTATCTTTAGCGATTAAGGGTACATCGCCATACAACACCAAGACTTTGCTATCCTTGGGGATATTTGGCAAAGCTTGCGCTACAGCATGTCCTGTACCAAGTTGCTCAGCTTGATGGCACCAATTAATGTCACCTGTAATGGTATCTTTTACTTTTTCAGCTCCATGGCCAACAATAATATGAATTCCATCAGCATCTAATTCTTTAACCGTATCTACTACGTGCTGCAACATTGGTTTACCGGCAACTTTATGAAGTACTTTTGGTAAATCTGACTTCATACGAGATCCCTGTCCCGCGGCTAAAATGACAATATGTAAACTCATTAGTAAACCTTTACTGAAGATATTATGTGGTATTCAAGTGTAACTCGATTATATAAAAAAATAAAAAAAAGGCAGCTGATAGCTGCCTTTTTCACTACTGATATAAAAATCAATATTAGTGCTTTTTTCGTAGTTGCTGTAATGTCCGCAATCTTGCAGAGGCTTCTGCCAACATTGAGGCTGCTCTTGAGTAATCAATTTCGCCTGTTTGATTAGCAAATACTCTTACTGCTTCTTTTTGTGCTTCTAG
>JBFJZQ010000332.1:0-3820 GCA_041622015.1 Oleiphilaceae bacterium | reverse complement strand
GCCGCGTTTTATTTATATCTAACGCCAAGCCTTCCAGATACTGAACAACTTAAAACCATTCAATTCCAAACACCACTCAGGATTTTTTCCCAAGATAAAAAAAGAATAGCTGAGTTTGGAGAAAAGAGAAGAACACCAATAAATATTGGCAGCGTTCCTACTAAACTTATTGGTGCATTTATCTCAGCCGAAGATGATCGTTTTTATGAACACTTTGGAATCGATCCAAAAGGATTGGCTCGCGCGGCGTCCCAATTAATCTCGACAGGCCGCATTCAGTCTGGTGGCAGCACGATTACTATGCAGGTTGCAAAGAATTTTTTTCTTTCCAGAGAAAAGACTTTCATTCGCAAATTTAATGAAATCTTCTTAGCCATTCAGATTGAACAAAACTTAAGTAAACATGAAATTTTAGAACTGTATCTCAATAAAATTTATCTGGGAAATAGAGCTTATGGCATTCACGCAGCGGCTCAAGTGTACTACGGCAAACAAATTCAGGATTTAACGCTTGCCCAAATGGCAATGATTGCCGGACTACCTAAAGCACCTTCTAGCTACAACCCTTTGGCCAACCCCGAACGCGCCAAAATCCGTCGAAACTGGATATTAAATCGCATGCTCGAACTTGGCATGATCAGCAGCGAAGAGCACCTTGTTGCCTATCAAGCGCCTATTACAGCCAGCTATCATGATGAAGTTAGTGAACTATACGCCCCTTATATTGCAGAAATGGCACGCCAAGAAGTTATTGAAAAATTTGGAACCGAAGCTTATACAAGCGGCATGAAAGTATACTTAACCGTTGACAGCAAATTACAAGCAGCTGCGAATGCTGCAGTCGCTTCTGGACTAGAAAGCTATGACCAACGTCATGGCTATAGAGGCCCGTTAACACATATCCCTGAGGCTCAATTAAGCGATACAAATACTGTTTTGTCGCAAATTAGCAAGCTCAAAGCATCCCAAAACCATAAACGGGCTGTGGTTATAGAGCTTTCTGACAAGAACGCCAAGCTATTAATAGGTGACGGTAGCGAAGGCGCATTATCTCTTGACCACGCTGACTGGGCTGAGCAATTCATTACCATCAATAGAACAGGCCCGAAACCAAGCTCATTAAATGAACTATTTAAGATAGGCGATGTCATCGAAGTTAAAAAGCTAGCTCCGTCAGAGAATGACGCCTCAGACATCAATAAGTATGCTCTAAGCCAAACACCTGAAGCGCAAGCAGCACTTATTTCATTAGCCCCCTCAAACGGCGCTATAAAAGCACTTGTCGGCGGCTATGATTTCTCCTTAAGCCACTACAATCGAGCAACACAAGCAAAACGCCAACCGGGCTCAAATTTTAAGCCCTTTATTTATTTATCGGCACTCGAGAATGGCACCACTGCGTCTACCCTCATTAATGATGCGCCCATTGTATTTGATGATAATAACCTAGAAGCAACCTGGCGACCGGAAAACTCAAGCGGCAAGTTTTATGGCCCTACTAGAGTCAGACAGGCTCTTTATAATTCACGTAATTTAGTTTCTATTCGTTTACTTCAAGAAATAGGCGTAAATAACGCACTTGAAACAGCAAAACGCTTTGGTTTTAATCGCGCAGACCTTCCAAGGGATTTATCTCTTGCCTTAGGAAATGCCTCTATCACGCCACTAAATCTAGCAAATGGCTACGGGCGAATTGCCAACGGCGGCTATGAAACAGATGCTTTCCTGATAGATCACATTGAAGACTACGAAGGTAAGACTATCTTTAGAGCCTCCCCTAAAACCGTTTGTCAAAACTGCCCTCCGCCCTCCATAGCAGCACCTCAAAACGAACAACAAACTGAGCAACCGCTACTTCAAACTCCTCCTGTCGCAAAACGCATTGCCGATGAGCGAGCAGTATACATTCTTCACTCCATGCTAAAGGATGTCATCACCCTAGGAACAGGAAGACGAGCTCAAGCTTTAAACCGAACAGACTTAGGGGGTAAAACGGGCACCACCAACGACCAAAAAGATGCCTGGTTTTCTGGGTTTAACACCCAATTACAAACAACCGTCTGGGTGGGGTTTGATTCTCCGTCATCTTTAGGAAAAAGGGAATATGGCGCCAGTGCCGCACTTCCAATATGGATGGATTATATTAAGGTGGCCTTAAAAAATCAGCCTCCTGCACACATGCTGCAACCCGAAGGTATTGTCACTGCAAGAATAGATAAAGAAACAGGAAAAATTGCTCAACCAGGTTCACCTAACTCAATGTTTGAAATTTATAAAAAAGAAGACGCCCCAACCGAACAGACGATGAATATGCAACAAAATAATAACACAAACACTAGCCAAACTATTTCACCTGAAGACATTTTCTAGCAGGCCCCCCTATTCACAAATACCTTACCTAGATATGAAAAAACCGGCTTTATGATCGACTACATTTAATCTGTAGACAAACCACAAAACCGGTTTTTTTTATTGGATAGTCACTAATTTTAAGAGCATCTAATGCAACAAGCTCTGATCAAAAAAAATTAGCTTTCTTTATTAAATACTATCTGATCATTCTCAACCGTAGCCAGAATCGTATCCCCTGACACATAGTTGCCAGATAAGATCTGTTGCGCAAGCGGATTCTCAACCCAACGCTGAATTGCGCGTTTAAGCGGTCTTGCACCATATACCGGATCAAAACCCGCCACGGCACGTTTACTCATGGCCTCATCACTAAAGCTCAGGGTCAACTCTTGCTCACTTAAACGCCTATTCAGTCCTTCAAGTTGAATTTTAGCAATACCCTGAATCTGATTTGCTCCCAATGAATGAAATACCACAACCTCATCTATTCGGTTGATAAATTCAGGCCTAAAATGTGCCGTAACAGACTCCATCACAGCGGTCTTAATATTCTCATATCCGGACTCTTCCATACTCATATTCTGTATGGTTTCCGACCCCAAGTTTGACGTCATAACAATCACCGTATTTCTAAAATCGACTGTTCTGCCCTGCCCATCCGTCAAACGACCATCTTCCAAGACTTGTAACAAAATATTGAAGACATCAGGATGGGCTTTTTCTACCTCATCCAACAATAAAACAGAATAAGGGCGACGTCTTACCGCCTCGGTTAAGTAACCACCTTCTTCATAACCAACATAGCCGGGAGGCGCGCCTATTAATCGAGCAACGGAATGCTTTTCCATAAACTCGGACATATCAATACGCACCATGGCATCTTCTGTATCAAACAAGAAGTTTGCCAAAGACTTACACAACTCGGTTTTACCAACACCGGTAGGCCCTAAAAACAAGAACGAGCCGTTTGGCCTGTTTGGATCAGATAAACCAGAACGAGAACGCCTTACCGCATCGGATACTGCGACTACCGCCTCCGACTGACCGACGACACGTTCATGCAAGGACTCTTCCATACGCAGAAGTTTTTCTTTCTCGCCTTCCAACATTTTGGACACAGGAATGCCTGTCCACTTAGAGACAACTTCGGCTATTTCTTCTTCTGTCACTCGGTTTCTGAGTAGGGTCATACCCATCATTTCAGCTTGGCTCGCCATATCAAGCTGGCGCTCAAGCTCTGGTATCTTTCCGTATTGCAGTTCTGACATTAAAGCCAAATCGCCTTCACGACGTGCACTTTCTAATTCAACCCGGGCTTGCTCTAACTGGCTTTTTACTTTTTGTGAACCGTGCAAGGCCGCCTTCTCTGCCAACCAAACCTCTTCTAAATCGGCATACTCTTTTTCAAGTTCTGCAATCTGCTCATTCAATTCCTTGAGACTTTTACTGGATGCCGCATCAGATTCCT
>JBFJZQ010000331.1:0-3829 GCA_041622015.1 Oleiphilaceae bacterium | reverse complement strand
GAGGGGTAAGCACATGCTTTGCTTTTTTGAAAACATCCATATCGATTGTGCAGGTTAGTCTTTCTGCTAAAAGATTTAAGGCGTCAGCATCAATAACCAAAGGCTTTTGGCTAGTAAGTGCAGCAAGAAGCATTTTTTCTGACCAGGCACTTTTACCGAGGCCGGGGCCAATGACAATGACATCCGCTTGACTTAAAAGCTGTTCAATGGTCTGCATATTCTGCGATGTATGAATCATGACTTCAGGGATAGCGCTAAGAAGTGCGGTTCGGTGTACTTCTTGTGTGATCACCGTTGTCAGTCCTGCGCCCATTCGTGCGCATGCAGTCGCTGCTAATATTATTGCGCCGCCATATCCTAAGTTGCCACCAATAATCATGGCGTGGCCACAAGTGCCTTTATGGGCATCTCTGGCGCGAGGTGCTAATTGGGAAAGAAGACGTTTTAGATCTAATCTGCGTGCAACAGGTTTGATATGCGTAAACAAAGACGAATTGAGCTCTAAATCGCTAAACAGGATCTTGCCCGCATAATTTCGCCCTGATCCTGTGAATAAGCCTAACTTCAGCCCAATAAATGTTGCGGTAAGATCGGCTTGGATGGCAATGCCTAACGCCTGCCCGGTATCGGCACTTAGACCGGAAGGAATATCTACAGATAGAATAGGGCAAGCCTGTTTATTGGCTTCTAGAATGGCGTCAGCATAAAGGCCCTGAACGTTACTATTCAAACCAGTGCCTAAAAGCGCATCGACAATAACGGTGTTTTCCTTATTACAACACGAACGGAAGGTAGAGGTAGAGAATTCTTCACAAGTTACTTTTCCAGTTAAGCATAGTTGGTAAGCCGATAAAGCATCGCCTTGCAATCTTTCGGGAGGAGAAACGAATAGAATCTGCACATTCCAACCACGCTTTTTTGCAAGTGCTGCAATGATATAACCATCTCCGGCATTATTGCCGCTACCACATAAAACAACTAAGTTTTGCGTCTCTGGCCACTCTTTAGCCAAGGCATGAAAACTAAACCTCGCAGCTTTGTTCATTAGATCAAAGCCATCTATTCCTAGATCCTCAATGGCATGACGGTCTATTTCTCTAATAGAGTCAGCCGTATAAAGTTTATAAGGTAAGTTAGTATAAGTATCTAACAAGGTTTCATTTAACAAGAGTGTATTCTTTGAATGTAAATACATTATTTTTTCCTAGTTAAATAGAGCTATATTTATAGTCTAATAAGACGAGTTTTGCTGAAAGATATCAAGCTATCTTCGTGCTATTATCGGCATTAAGAATCTTGGGACATAAGCTGAATGTGTTCGAAGTTGTGTTCAGGAAACATATATCCACTTCAGTTCATGGCTGGCTAAACGAATGAGAACAAAATCCGAGCAATTAGTTATATGGGCAACCCGAGCATCAGTAGCTGTCGCTATCTGCTTACTTTCTATGAAATTCTATGCATGGATCGTAACCGGCTCCATGGGTATTCTTGCCGCGTTGGTTGACTCTTTGCTTGACCTTTGTGCTTCTCTGATTAACTTAATTGCTGTTCGCTATGCCATGGAACCGGCAGATAATGAACATCGTTTTGGCCATGGTAAAGCTGAAGCCTTAGCCGGTTTAGCCCAGGCTACCTTTATAGCTAGTTCTGCTATTTTCCTTGTTATTTACACGCTTGAGCGGATCATTAACCCGGAGTTAATTGAGTCTCCTGAAATCGGTACTTGGGTTATGTTTATATCTTTGGTGGTTACTTTCTTATTAGTGAGCTATCAGCGATATGTCGTGAAAAAGACTGGCTCTGTCGCCATTAAGGCAGATTCTCTGCACTATGCTTCAGATTTCTTAACCAATATTGGGATTTTGGTCGGACTGGGTTTATATTATTTAGGCTGGCTCTATGCTGACCCAATTATTGCGATGCTGATTGGTCTTTATATCTTTAAGTCAGCCATGGAAATAGCCTATGAATCTGTGCAGCTACTGCTTGATAGAGAACTTCCTGAAGAAGAAAAAAAGAAAATCATGGATATCGCCTTAAGCCACCCCTTCGTTATAGAAGTGCATGACTTAAGAACCCGTCAGTCAGGGCAAACAAAATTTATACAGTTCCATATGGTATTGAATGGCACGATAAGCTTATTTGAAGCGCATAAGTTAAGTGATCAGGTACACCATTCTGTAGCGGCTTCTTTTCCTAACGCGGATATCATCATTCATCAGGACCCGCACACCGAGCGGGAGAAAAAAGATAGTTTTATGACAGTGTAAAACTTGATTGTTATGAGCCATAGTAGTTGATGACTCATAACAGTTAACAGTTAACAGTTAACAGTTAACAGTTAACAGTTAACAGTAAATTGGAAAGGGTGGATCATTCTTTAACCGATGCAGAGCATTCCGCTAATTTAGAATCCAATTTACAACGAACTTTACGCATCAGTTTTAAAGTACGCTGATCATAAATTCCACGCCGTCCAAGTTCTAAACGACTTTCTCTGAAATCCTCTACCCAAAAATCGTACAAGTTTTTTGGGATATCAATCCAATAATGCTCTGGGATAGTGGCTTCAGGGTCAGTCAGGAATTTTACAAATTTCTGATACTCTTGAACGGCTTGAGAACGTGCTTTTTGAGCAAAACCTTCAGGGAATTTCCCCCAGCGAGCGACGACTTGCATGGTGATATATAAGAAAGGCTCTTTATAGATGCCGCCATTCGGCTCAAGGCCTTTATGCATTTCAAAAGGTTCATAGACAATCGCCGGGGCAGCGGTGAGATCGACTGTACCATTGTTGAACTTAAGGATAGAGTTAAAAATAGTCGAGTTAACAGGCGTGATACCATATTTTTCTGATAGATACTCTGATTCAGGAATGCCATCTAGAACGGCCATTCGCATGCCTGCAAAATCCTTAGGCTGAAGTATGGTTCTATCTCGCGTAAACATAAAAATTGCACCAGCAGGGCCAATGGCAAAAATCTCATAATCACCCACGCGCATTAATTCAGCTGCTTTAGGTGAGCTAATTGTTTTGATGATAACCCCTAAATGCTCATAGCTAGGAATGGCACCTATTGCGCCTAAGCTTCCGGTAAAGGTGTTGAATTCTCGAGCTCTAAAACCCAGCATGTTGACGGCATCGCACCGGCCTAGTTTAAATTCGTCAATTGCAATTCGCTCATCGCTATAGACAACATAATCTAGATCGACCCCCCAGTTATAGGCATGGATTTTTGCTTCTTTCATGATTTGCCCAACAGGGCCTGCCTTGCCGATAGGATCAAATACACAGGCCAGAATGGGCACGAGGTCTTTTTTTTCTTGATTAGGCGTTGAGCTGGCTAAAGCTTTATGTGTGTTTAAACTGAGTAGGGTGATAACTAAGATGAGACATGAGTAAGTAAAAGGACGGATCATAAGTAATATTATTTTTGATGAGTGGTAGCATTATCTTAACGAGGCCGTGAGATGCTGTCATTAGAAAAATATAAGGAAGTTATAAAATGTGGATTATGTTTATATTTAAAGCATCGCTTTGAATTTTCGAGCAATTATAGTCATTACAATTGCGCCTAAACGTGCATAAATGTCACTAAAATAAGCCTTATTCGGTAGTAGCTCTTCCAGTGTTTTTTGAACAATTTCGAATTGGCTTTGTGTCATATTTTCTCTATTGAGTGCCTTCATCACTGAAGACATTATTTGAGAATAATCGGAACTGCCCATTTCCTTCATAATATTCTCTGCATGACGCTCTAATTCATCGGTTTGCATTTCTTTTAGTTTACTGACTAATTCGGCTTCTTTTAAAGCCATGACCTGT
>JBFJZQ010000330.1:0-3830 GCA_041622015.1 Oleiphilaceae bacterium | reverse complement strand
GTGTCTCTTGTCAACCTTTCATGTGAAAAAATTTCACCTGTGTTTATATGGCAGTCTGGAATTAGTATGAGATACCAGCAATCCTCAAGTTTTATTGGGCTAATCAGGTCGCCTATGCCTTCAGCCCATGCGCTATTGCCACGAACAAAGACTGGTACATCCGCTCCTAAAGTTGCCCCAATGGCTGCAAGCGCGTTTTCAGTTAGATTGAGTTGCCATAAATGATTTAACGCGATTAAGGTTGTTGCGGCATTAGAGCTGCCACCACCCAGTCCGCCTCCCATTGGCAAAGTCTTTTCAACCTTAATATGAACACCCGTGATTAAACTTTTATTTTGTGTTGCATTGATCAATGCTTCGGCGGCTTTAAAAATTAAATTATCTTTTAATGGGATATCAACAAAATCTGGAGAAATACGAATACCGGGTGTCTTTTCTAATGAGAAGTGTAGTAAATCACCCCGATCAAGAATATGAAACACTGTCTGAAGTTCATGGTATCCAGGAAAGTCCTGCTTAGGTGACCTTCGTCCGTTAATATGTAGAAATAAATTAAGTTTTGCGGGTGAAATTAAACTTAAAGAGTTGTCCATTCTTTGACTGCCAAAATGATGCGTATGTTATCTCGTTGGATTTTTATTTTACCCGGTAATGGGGCAAAGTGTTCTGTGTGGTAGTTACTAAATGAAAGTATCCATCCGTCTTGAGTCAAGGTTTCAGGAAGGCCTTGCTTGTTAAAGGTCTGAGTGTAGTTGATGTCTTTTGCTGGTAAGGCTTTAATCCAAGAGGGTAGGTAAGATATAGGCAAGGGGATGCCAAGTGCTGATTCCATTAACTTATTTGGCTCGAATGAGCTGACAGGCTCTTCTCCTGATTCATAAATTATCAGAAAATTCGAACTGCCTAATAATTTTGAAGAACCTAAGCCAAAGAAGGTTGAAGAGATATCAATTTCAAACTGATCATCAGTTTGTACCCATTTGTTTATTGCGGCCGTAACGGACTCATCATCTGTTCTGATGCCGAATTTTCCAAGTAAAGACCAGTGAGTTAAGTTTCTTAGTTTTACTTCAGTGCTTGTCCAGTCATAGACTTTATCGGTCGCAATAGTGTCTTTAGGGAAAATAGAGCAGCCCTGAAGCGTAATGACCAAAAGTAAAAAAAGACTGAATGATAGCAAATGCCGTCTTTGAATGTTATGGCGCTTCACTAGTTACCTTATCGGAATCAATCTTTGCGTCATTGGCTTGTGTGCTTTCTGTTTCAGAAGAGTTGTTTTGATCTTCTGTCGGGTCATCTTTTCTGATGAGAATTTCAGGTGCAAGTCGTTTAATTGTTTCGATTAATATTGGGTGCTCAGGATTTTTCTTCAAAACATTAACCCAAACTTCCAGTGCCTCTGTTTTTTGATTCAATGACCAAAGTACTTCACCTAGGTGGGCTGCAACTTCGCCATCTTGATAGCCTTGAAATGCTTTTAATAGGTAGATGAGTGCATCTTCTTTTTTATTCAGTTTAAATAAAACCCAGCCTAGGCTGTCTAGAATGGCAGGGTTTTCGGGATCAAGGGTGTGCGCTTTTTGGATGAGGATAAATGCTTCTGAAAAACGATCAGTTTTATCGGCTAAAGTATAGCCAAGTGCATTTAAAGCGATGGCGTTATCCGGTTTATGCTCTAAGATTTTAAGTAAATCTCTTTCAATTTCTGGAAGGTTGGTGTCTGCATTGAGATTCATGGCGCGCGCGTAGAGTAACTGATCATCCTCCGGGAAGTCTAAAATAGCTTGATTAAGGCTATCCAACATTTGTTCTTTAGCTTGCACAAGGGATAAAAGTTTAACTTCGAGTAGCCAAAGCATTTTCTTTCTTTTTAAATCTTTGGATCTTAATTCGCTTAGGTAGCTGATCATTTCATCGACTTTATTTTGTTGTGCTAAAAGAAAGCTGGTTCTTTCAATTGCTGCATCATAATTAGGGCTTTCTTTGATTTGCTTATAATGTGTTATCGCTTCGTCGTATTTCTTTTCTTGGTCGGCTATTCGGCCTAAGTAAAAATGGCTTTCATTCGGGTGATGGTTAGCGGCAAGTAATTGTTGAAAAATACTTCTAGCTTCTTTGATTTTATTGTTTTCAAGCTGAACCAGGCCTAAAGATAATTTAAGACTAGGTGCCTGAGGGTAATGCTCAACAAGAGATTTAAATACGTCTTCAGCTTTATCAAGTTGTTTATCCTCAACCAGCATGCTGGCATATAATCTACCGAGATTATGGTCGTTTTCAAATTTATCAAACGCATCAGAAGCAAAGCTAATCGCTTCTTTTAGCTTGTCCTGATCGTAGAGAATATTGGTTTTAAGAACGCTGGCTCCTGAAAATTCGGGGGCTATTTTAAAAACAGGCTGTAAGGCGCTAAGGGCCTCATCGAATTCTTTTAATTGTTTATGAATAAAGGCAATGCTGTACGGCAGAAGATAGTACTTTGGGTAGGTTTTATATAACTCTTTGAAAAGAGACAGTATTTCTCTTTTTTCTTCTTCAGGCAATGCTTGCGATCCAAGGGCTAAAGTTTCCAGTCTTGGGTCGCCATCAAGTTTAAGTATTTTTTCAAGCTCTTCGACTGATGCCGTATAATCTTTGCTATAGAAATACTGAAAAGCTAAAAGTTGATGGGCTGAAGTATTGTCTGGTTCAATCTCTGACCAAAGAAGTGCCATTTCTTTAATTGCTTCAATATCTTTTATGTATTGGGCCGCATTAATTGCGCGTTTAATAATTTCAGGGTCGCGAGTCATGTGTGCTTGTTGAATGTAATTCAGCAAGGTTATATTAAATTGATTTCTCTGAGCAGCTAGTTCAGCAACCATAAGATCAAATAAGGTATCTTTTTCAAGATCAAAATCTTTCAGCTTAGGTTTAACCAAGTTCACTGTTTGGTTTGACGCTTGTTCTTGGTTTGAGCTTGGTGAGTCTGATTGCAGGCCAAAACTATTAGCGCAAGCTGTAAGATAGGTAACAAGTGAAATAATTGATAGATGTTTTATAAGCTTCAAGCTAGATTCTCTTTATTGATTTTTTGTATTAGATGCATGGTAACAAGGGGGGTGAATCAAACAGCGTTTATCATGACATAAGATATATGGGTGTCAATGATGAGCCAGATCAATTTGCTCGTGCTTTGAGTGAAGTCTCATTGGCTTTATCTGTATTCTATTTGTAGAATAGCGCCTTTCAATGAAAATTGCTGGTAAACATGTCTTTTTTGGCGTTTGGGATTAATCATAAAACCGCTTCTGTGAGCGTCAGAGAGCAAGTTGCTTTCGATCTACAGTGCTTAGGTGAAGCTTTGACTTCAATCCAAAAAGTCAGCGGTGTACTAGAGTCAGTGATTGTCTCAACGTGTAATAGAACTGAAATTTATTGTGCAGGCAATGACAATTTGTCCTCGGAAGTCTTGTTGACGTGGCTGTCCAACTATCATCGTGTTGAAATCGAAAGCCTAAAATCCTGTTGTTTTAGTTTTAAAGATGAAGATGCTATCCGTCACTTGATGCGCGTCGCTGCAGGTTTGGACTCGCTGGTTTTGGGTGAACCTCAAATTCTTGGTCAATTAAAATCCGCCTATAGTAGTGCGGTAGAAGTAGGTTCAGTCAGTAATCACTTGAGTCGGTTATTTGAACATTGCTTTTCGGTGGCCAAGCGCATTCGTACCGAAACCGCTATTGGTGAAAATCCTGTTTCAGTTGCGGCCGCGGCAGTAAATATGGCACGCCAGTTATTTGCTGATTTTTCTGATAATGTCGCGCTATTAATTGGTGCCGGCAAAACCACTG